>NZ_JBHUDX010000044.1:0-5106 GCF_042678285.1 Streptomyces caeni | reverse complement strand
GCAACTCCACCGCCATCCCCACCCACTGACCCCCCTGACCAGGGAAGACGAACACCGGGCGGTCGTCGGTGCCGGTCGCTGCGGTGACGGTGTGGGCGGTGGTGCCGCCCTGGGCGACGGCCAGCAGCCCGGACAGTAGTTCGTCTCGGTCGGTGCCGACCACCACGGCCCGGTGCTCGTGCGCCGAGCGGGTGGCGGCGAGTGCCAGACCGGTGTCCTGGTAGGGCAGTTCACGGACGGCGGGCGAGGAGAGCAGGAGCTGGGCCTGGCCGCGCAGGGCGGTCGCCGAGCGGGCCGTCAGCACCCACGGGACCACCAGCGCGGCCTGCGTGTCGCCGGAGGTACGGTCGGTCTCCGGGAACTGCTCGACGACGACATGCGCGTTGGTGCCGCTCACCCCGAACGCGGAGACCGCGGCCCGCCGGGGCCGCCCCAGTTCCGGCCAGGGCCGGGCCTCGGTGAGGACGTGCACGTTTCCGCTGTCCCAGTCGACCTCCTGGGTCAGCCGGTCGACGTGGAGGGTCCTGGGCAGGACACCGTGCCGGAGCGCCATCACGGTCTTGATGAGTCCCGCGACGCCCGCGGCCGCCTGCGTGTGGCCGATGTTGGACTTCAACGAACCTATCCACAACGGCTGTTGGTCGTCGCGCTCCTGACCGTAGGTGGCGAGCAGCGCCTGCGCCTCGATGGGGTCGCCGAGCCTGGTCCCGGTGCCGTGCGCCTCGACGAGGTCGACGTCGGCGGCGCGGACGCCCGCATTGGCGAGGGCCTGGCGTATGACGCGCTGCTGGGAGGGGCCGTTGGGCGCGGACAGGCCGTTGGAGGCGCCGTCCTGGTTCACCGCGCTGCCGCGCACCACCGCCAGCACGCGGTGCCCGTTGCGCCGGGCGTCGGAGAGCCGTTCCACGACGACCATGCCGACGCCCTCGGCCCACGCTGTTCCGTCGGCGGTGTCGGCGAACGCCTTGCAGCGGCCGTCGGGCGACAGTCCGCGCTGCCGGCTGAACTCCACGAACAGGTCGGGCGTGGACAGCACGGCGACGCCGCCCACGAGGGCGAGTTCGCACTCGCCGGTGCGCAGCGCCTGCCCGGCGAGGTGCAGGGCGACCAGCGACGAGGAGCAGGCGGTGTCGACGGTCACCGCCGGCCCCTCCAGGCCGAAGGTGTAGGCGAGGCGACCGGACAGGACGCTGCCGGTGCTGCCGGTGAGGAGATAGCCCTCGTAGTTGTCGGCGGCGCGGGCGAGGAGCGAAGAGTAGGTCTGGCCGCTGGCGCCGACGAAGACGCCGGTGCGCGAGCCGCGCAGGGCGGCGGGGTCGAGTCCGGCGCGTTCCAGGGCCTCCCAGGAGGTCTCCAGAAGGAGTCGCTGCTGGGGGTCCATGGCGACGGCCTCGCGCGGGGAGATCCCGAAGAATGCCGCGTCGAACCCGGCGACGTCGTGCAGGAAGCCGCCGTGGCGGGCGTAGGTGGTGCCCTGCCGGTCCGGGTCGGGGTCGTAGAGGCCGGTGGGGTCCCAGCCGCGGTCGGCGGGGAAGCCGGACATGCCGTCGCCGCCGGAGAGGACCAGTTCCCACAGGTCGTCGGGCGAGTCGACCCCGCCGGGGAAGTGGCAGGCGATGCCGACGACGGCGAGGGGCTCCTGGCTGTCGGCCGTGACGGCGGGGGCCGGGGCGGTCGTGCCGGGGAGCTCGCCGCTGACGTCGGCGACGATGCGCGCCGCGAGGGCGCGGGGTGTCGGGTGGTCGAAGACGAGGGTGGCGGGAAGCCGGACACCGGTCTCGGTGTTCAGGCGGTTGCGCAGTTCGACGGCGGTCAGCGAGTCGAAGCCCATCTCCTGGAAGGCGCGGCCCGCCTCGACCGCGTCCGGGGAGCCGTGCCCGAGGACGGCGGACGCCTGGGCCCGCACCAGGTCGAGGACGATCCGCAGCTGCTCGTCCTCGCTACGGCCGTGCAGGCGCCTGCGCAGTCCGGTGGCCGGGGTGCCGGCGCCGTCCTGGGCGCGCGGGGCCGTCGCACGGACCAGGCCGCGCAGGAGCGGCGATCCCGCGCCGCCGCGCCCGCGCAGTCCCGCCAGGTCGAGGCGGGCCGGCACGAGGGTCGGGGCGCCGTGCTCCAGCGCCGCGTCGAACAGGGCGAGACCGTCGGCCTCGGTCAGCGGCACCAGGCCGCCGCCCGCCATGCGCCGCCGGTCGACGTCGCCGAGGGACGCCGCCATGCCGCCGGGCTGCCCCCACAGTCCCCACGCCATCGACACGGCGGGCAGGCCGAGCGCCCTGCGGTGTTCGACGAGGGCGTCGAGGAAGGTGTTGGCCGCGCAGTACCCGGCCTGGCCGGCCGCACCGAAGGTGGCGGCGGCGGACGCGAAGACCACGAAGTGGGCAAGGTCGAGTCCGCGGGTCAGGTCGTGCAGATGCCAGGCGGCATCGGCCTTGGGCCGCAGCACGGTGTCCACCCGCTCGGGGGTGAGGGAGGTGATGATCCCGTCGTCGAGCACGCCGGCCGCGTGGATCACGCCGTGCAGGGTGGAGTTCTCGGTGATGGTGTCGAGCAGTCGGGCCAGGGCGTCGCGGTCCGAGACGTCGCAGGCGACCACGTCCGCCTGGGCACCCAACTCGGACAGTTCCGCGAGGAGTTGGTCGACTCCCGGGGTACGGCTTCCGCGACGTCCGGCGAGCACCAGGCGGCGTACGCCGTGCCGCGTGACGAGGTGCCGGGCGATCAGGCCGCCCAGGGCGCCGCCCGCACCGGTGACGAGGACCGTCCCGTCGGCGGCCGTGTCCCGGGGCTCTGTCTGCGGGACAGTGAGGACGACCTTGCCGATGTGCCGGGCCTGGCCGAGGAAGCGGAACGCCTCGCCGGCCGCACGGGCGTCCCAGGTGGTCACCGGGAGCGGTCGCAGGGCCCCGCTCTCGAAGAGGTCCACGAGCGCGGTCAACATCTCACCGATGCGGTCGGGGCCCGCTTCGAGCATGTCGAACGCCTGGTAGCGCACGCCCGGGTGGGCCGCCGTCACCTCCTCGGGGTGCCGGATGTCGGTCTTGCCCATCTCCAGGAAGCGTCCGCCCCGCGGCAGCAGCGCGGCCGAGGTGTCGACGTACTCCTTCGCGAGGGAGTTCAGGACGACGTCCATGCCGCGACCGGCGGTGACCTCGGCGAATCGCCGGCCGAAGTCGAGGGTGCGGGAGGATGCGAGGTGATCGTCGGGGATGCCCAGGGACCGGACGGTGTCCCACTTGCCTGGGCTCGCCGTGGCGAAGACCTCCGCGCCGAGATGCCGGGCGAGCTGCACGGCGGCCATGCCGACGCCGCCGGCTGCCGCATGGACCAGGACCGACTCGCCCGCCTTCAGGTCCGCCAGGTCCACGAGGCCGTAGTACGCCGTGAGGAAGACGACGGGCACGGCGGCCGCGTCGGTGAACGACCAGCCGTCGGGGATCCGGATGAGCAGCCTGCAGTCCGTGACGGCCACGGGGCCGAGGAGGCCGTAGAAGAGACCCATCACTCGGTCGCCGGGAGCGATTCCGGACACCCCCGGTCCGACCTCCAGGACGACTCCGGCACCCTCTGCGCCGACGCGCGCCTCGCCCGGATACATGCCGAGGGCGATGAGGACGTCCCGGAAGTTCAGGCCCCCCGCCCGCATGCCGACCCTGACCTCGCCCTCCGCGAGCGGCCGGCCGGCCTCCGGGTACGGCGCGAGGGCCAGGTTCCCGTCGAGGGTGCCCCGGCCGAGGGTCTCCAGGCGCCACGGCTGTCCGTCCGGCACCTCGAGTCCCGCCGACGTCCGGGCGAGCCTGGGGACGAGGACGTCCGCGCCGCGCACCGCCCACTCGGTCTCGTCGCCGTCCGCGAGGGCGGCCAACCGGGGCCAGGCGTCGGCGGGTTCGTCGACGTCTACCAGGAGGAAACGGCCGGGGTTCTCCACGCCCGCCGACCGTACGAGCCCGCGCGCGGCCGCGTGCGCCGGTCCGGTGACCTGCTCGCCCGGACGTGCAGCGACCGCGCGGCGGGTCAGCAGCAGCAGACGCGCGCCGGCGAAGCGCTCGTCCGTGATCCAGGTCTGGGCGAGGTGCAGGGCACGATGGGTGATGGCGTGGGCCAGGTCGGGGAGGCGGTCGTCCGCGGCGGTGGCCGTGTCGAAGCCGGGCTGATCGTCTGCGCCGGTGGGGGTGTCGATGCTGGGCACGACCACCAGGTCGGGCAGCGGCGTGCCGGAGTCGACGGCGTCGGCGAGGTCGTCGATGCCTGTGTAGGTGGCGGCTGCTCCGGCCGCCAGGGCCTGTGCGGCGTACGGGGTGCCATCCGCCGCCAGCACGGCCCAGGTCAGCGTGTCGGCCGGAGCCGGCAGCGGCTGCTCGACCCACTCGACACGGAACAACGCGTCAAGGTTGCGTCGGCTGTCCGCGCGCAGTCGCTCGGCAGTCACGGGCCGGAGCACGAGCGCGTCGGCGGTGGCGACGAGCTGCCCGGAGGTGTCGGCGACGGCGAGCGCGAGGCTGTCGTCACCGGTGCGCAGGAGGTGGACGCGCAGCGACGACGCGCCCCAGGCCCGCATCTCGACCCCGCTCCACGAGAAGGGCAGCCGCCCCGAGGTGTTCTCCGCACCGAGCAGCCCGCCCGCTCCCACGGCGTGCAGTGCGGCGTCCAGCAGGGCGGGGTGCAGCGCGAACGCCGCCGCGTCGCCGCTCACCCCGGTGGGCAGGGCGACCTCGGCGAAGAGCTCCTCACCGCGCCGCCATACGCCGCGCAGGCCTTGGAAGGCCGGGCCGTAGGCGAAGCCCACGTCCGCGAAACGGTCGTAGAGATCGGCGGTGTCGACAGGGGCGGCGTCCGACGGAGGCCACGTTCCGGTGACGGCAAGGGAGTTGGGGGAGGTTCGTACGGTGGTGAGGGCGCCTGTCGCGTGTTCCTGCCAGGGCTTCTCGCCCCCCGTCTCCGACGGTTCCGGGCGCGAGTGGATCGACAGAGCGCGCCGGCCGGAGTCATCCTGGTGTCCCACGACCACCTGGAGCTGTACGGCGTCCCGCTCGGGGAGGACGAGGGGGTGGTGCAGGGTGAGTTCTTCGACGGTGGGGGCACCGACCTGGTCGCCCGCCCAGACGGCCA
>NZ_JBHUDX010000043.1:11687-18821 GCF_042678285.1 Streptomyces caeni | reverse complement strand
GGCGCGCCGGTGAGCGAGCCCGCGCGGACCGGGGCCGCCCGGCCGTCCGCGACGCGGGCCGTCGGGAACCGGCCCCGGCGGGCGCACCGGCACAAGCACGGTCCGCCCGTTATGATCTGACCGATCGTCGACAACCAACCGCAGCGGGCCGATCACCCACTGCGCACCCGGACCCGAGCAGCGCGATCGGAGAGACGGACGTGAGCACCGGCTGGCAGTTCTGGGTCGACCGCGGCGGTACCTTCACCGATGTCGTCGCGCGCCGCCCGGACGGCCGTCTGCTGACCCACAAGCTGCTCTCGGACAATCCCCACCGGTACGCCGACGCGGCCGTCGCGGGCGTACGCGCACTCCTCGACGACGACGGACCGATCGACGCGGTCCGCATGGGCACCACCGTCGCCACCAACGCACTCCTGGAACGCAAGGGCGAACGCACCCTGCTCGTCATCACCCGCGGCTTCGGTGACGCCCTGCGCATCGCCTACCAGAACCGTCCGAGCATCTTCGCCCGTGCGATCGAGCTTCCCGAGTTGCTGTACGAGCGGGTCGTCGAGGTCGACGAGCGCATCGCCGCCGACGGCACCGTCCTGCGCGCCCCCGACCTCGACGCCCTCGCCGGCCCCCTCCAGGAGGCGTACGACGACGGGATCCGGGCGCTCGCCGTCGTCTGCATGCACAGCCATCTGCATCCCGCACACGAGCAGGCCATCGGCGGGCTGGCGGCCCGAACCGGTTTCCCGCAGATCTCGCTCTCCAGCGAGGTCAGCCCTCTGATGAAACTGGTCCCGCGCGGCGACACCGCGGTCGTCGACGCCTACCTCTCGCCCGTTCTGCGCCGCTACGTCCAGCACGTCGCCGACGAACTCGAGGGCGTCCGGCTGATGTTCATGCAGTCCAACGGCGGGCTGGCGGAGGCCGGGCAGTTCCGCGGCAAGGACGCCGTCCTGTCCGGGCCCGCGGGCGGCATCGTCGGCATGGCCAGGATGTCGCAGCTCGCCGGCTTCGACCGGGTGATCGGCTTCGACATGGGCGGCACCTCCACCGACGTCTCGCACTTCGCCGGCGCGTACGAACGGGTCTTCACCACCCAGATCGCCGGCGTCCGGCTGAGGGCGCCGATGCTCGACATCCACACCGTCGCGGCGGGCGGCGGCTCGGTGCTGCACTTCGACGGTTCCCGCTACCGCGTGGGGCCGGACTCGGCGGGCGCGGACCCGGGGCCCGCCTCCTACCGCGCCGGCGGTCCCCTGACCGTCACCGACGCCAACGTCATGCTCGGCCGCGTCCAACCCGCCCACTTCCCCGAGGTGTTCGGCCCGCACGGCGACCAGCCCCTCGACGACGCGCTCGTCCGCGAGCGCTTCGCCGCGCTCGCGGACGACATCCGCGAGCAGACCGGCGACGACCGCACCCCCGAGCAGGTCGCCGAGGGCTATCTGCAGGTCGCCGTCGCCAACATCGCCAACGCCGTCAAGCGGATCTCGGTCCAGAAAGGGCACGACGTCACCCGGTACGCGCTCACCACCTTCGGCGGAGCGGGTGGCCAGCACGCGTGCACGGTCGCGGACTCCCTGGGCATCCGCACCGTCCTCGTACCGCCCATGGCGGGGGTGCTCTCGGCGCTGGGCATGGGGCTCGCCGACACCACGGCCATGCGCGAGCAGTCCGTCGAGGCGCCGCTGGAGCCCGCCTCGATGCCCGGCATCCGGAAGACCGCCGACGACCTGGAGGGCATCGCCCGCGCCGAACTCCTCGCCGAGGACGTGCCCGAGGACCGCGTCCGGGTCGCACGCCGGGCCCAGCTGCGCTACGACGGCACGGACACCACCCTCACCGTCGAGCTGACCGAGCCCGGCGCGATGAGGCGCGCCTTCGAAGAACGTCATCGCGCCACGTACTCCTTCACGCTCGACCGGCCGATCGTCGTCGAAGCCCTCTCCGTCGAAGCCACCGGCGTCACCGAACCCCCCGATCTCTCGGCCCTCGCCCCGTACGAGGGCCGCTCCGCCTCCGGGACGGTCCGCCTGCACACGGGCGGCGCCTGGCGCGAGGTACCCCTCCACCACCGGGAGCACCTGCCGCCAGGCGACGCCGTCCTGGGCCCCGCGATCATCACGGAGGCCGGTGCGACGACCGTCGTCGACGACGGCTGGCGGGCCGCCGCGACCGACGACGGCCATCTCGTCATGGAACGCGTGGCGGTCACGGAGGGCTCCGATCTCGGTACGGAAGCCGACCCGGTGCTGCTGGAGGTCTTCAACAACCTGTTCATGTCCATCGCCGAGCAGATGGGCGCACGCCTGGAGTCCACCGCCCAGTCGGTCAACATCAAGGAGCGGCTGGACTTCTCCTGCGCCCTCTTCGACCCCGGGGGCAACCTGGTCGCCAACGCCCCCCACATCCCCGTCCACCTGGGCTCGATGGGCACCAGCGTCAAGGAGGTCATCCGGCGCCGCGCGGGCAGCATGCGGCCTGGTGACACCTACGCCGTGAACGACCCGTACCACGGGGGCACCCATCTGCCCGACGTCACGGTCATCACCCCCGTCTTCGACACGGAGGGTGAGCGGATCCTCTTCTACGTCGCCTCCCGCGGCCACCACGCCGAGATCGGCGGCATCGCCCCCGGCTCCATGCCCGCGCACAGCCGCAGTATCGAGGAGGAGGGCGTCCTCTTCGACAACTGGCTGCTCGCCGAGAACGGCCGCTTCCTCGAAGAGGCGACGCTGCGCCTGCTGACGGAGGCGCCCTGGCCGTCACGCAACCCCAGGACCAACCTGGCCGACCTGCGCGCCCAGATCGCCGCCAACCAGAAGGGCGTCGACGAAGTCGGCCGCATGATCGGGGACTTCGGGCTCGACGTCGTGCAGGCGTACATGAAGCACGTCCAGGACAACGCCGAGGAGGCCGTCCGCCGAGTGATCGGCGCCCTGGACGACGGCGAGTACGCCTATGAGACCGACTCCGGCGCCGTCATCCGCGTCCGCGTGCGGGTGGACCGTGAGCGCCGCCGCGCGACCATCGACTTCACCGGCACGTCCCCGCAGCTCGTCACCAACTTCAACGCGCCCTTCTCGGTCGTCAACGCGGCCGTGCTGTACGTGTTCCGCACCCTCGTCGCCGCCGACATCCCCCTCAACGACGGCTGTCTGCGTCCCCTCGACATCATCGTGCCGTCCGGCTCGATGCTCGCGCCCGAGCCGCCCGCCGCCGTCGTCGCCGGAAACGTCGAGACGTCCCAGGCCATCACCGGCGCTCTGTACGCGGCCCTCGGTGTCCAGGCCGAGGGCTCCGGCACCATGAACAACGTGACCTTCGGCAACGACCGTCACCAGTACTACGAGACCGTCGCCTCCGGATCCGGTGCCGGCGACGGCTTCCCGGGCGCGTCCGTCGTCCAGACCCATATGACCAACTCGCGGCTGACCGACCCCGAGGTCCTCGAATCGCGACTGTCCGTCCTCCTCGACGAGTTCGCGGTACGGGACGGCAGCGGGGGAGCCGGCCGCTGGCGTGGTGGCGACGGAGCGGTGCGTCGCATTCGCTTCCAGGAGCCCATGACCGTCTCCACGCTCTCGCAGCACCGCAGGGTCCCGCCGTACGGCATGGCCGGCGGCCGGCCGGGAGCGCTCGGCTCCAACCGTGTGGAGCGCGCCGACGGTACCGTGCGGCATCTGCGAGGCAGCGATTCGGCGGACGTCGGCACCGGCGACGTACTCGTCATCGAGACACCCGGCGGCGGAGGCTACGGACCGCCGCCCGACCCCCATCACGCAGGAGAAGAGAACGATGATCTTCGGGCGCAGTGAGCGCGGCAAGCCTCCGGTCGAGCCCGTCACGCTCAAGATCCTCGTGGCCGGCGGCTTCGGCGTGGGCAAGACGACCCTCGTCGGCGCGGTCAGCGAGATCCGGCCGCTGCGCACCGAGGAGGTGCTCACCGAGGCGGGCCGCCCGGTCGACGACACCCGCGGCGTGGAGGGCAAGCACACCACCACCGTCGCCATGGACTTCGGCCGTATCACCCTCCGTGAGGACCTGGTGCTGTACCTCTTCGGGACACCCGGTCAGGACCGCTTCTGGTTCCTGTGGGACGAACTGGCCACCGGGGCCCTGGGCGCGGTCGTCCTCGCCGACACCCGCCGCCTGGAGGACTGCTTCGCCGCCGTCGACTACTTCGAGCGGCGCTCCATCCCCTTCGTCGTCGCAGTCAACTGCTTCGAGGGCGCGGCTCGTTACCCGGCCGAGGACGTACGGCGGGCCCTTGACCTCGGCCATGGCGTGCCGGTCGTCCTCGGCGACGCCCGCGAGCGCGAGTCGGCCAAGGAGGTCCTGATCGAGGTCGTCCGGCATGCCGGGGCGTACTCCGCCGCCCGCCGCGAGCGCGTCGTCACCTGATCCCGCGGCAGCGCGTCACATACGGCCCGCACCCCACCGACCGGGGGCGGGCCGCAGCCGTGCGCGCCGCGTGGCTCACGCGAGACGCACGCATGTGTGGGGGTGGGGCTCACCCCTCACCGTCCTCGTACCAGCCGAAGCTCTTCTCCACGGCCTTGCGCCAGTTGCGGTACTCACGGTCGCGCACCGGGGCCTCCATGGCGGGTGTCCACTCGGCGTCCTTCTGCCAGTGCGAGGCCAGCTCGTCCAGACCGTTCCACACCCCTGTCGCCAGGCCGGCCGCGTACGCGGCGCCCAGGCAGGTCGTCTCGGAGACCTTCGGGCGGATCACGGGCACCCCGAGCACATCCGCCTGGTGCTGCATCAGCAGGTTGTTCTTCGTCATGCCGCCGTCGACCTTCAGGGTGGTGATCCGCACCCCTGAGTCCTGGTGCATGGCGTCCACGACCTCACGCGTCTGCCAGCTCGTCGCCTCCAGCACCGCCCGCGCGAGGTGTGCCTTTGTGACGTACCGGGTGAGTCCGGTGATCACGCCGCGCGCGTCGGAGCGCCAGTAGGGCGCGAACAGGCCCGAGAACGCGGGCACGATGTACGCGCCGCCGTTGTCCTCGACGCTCGCCGCCAGCGTCTCGATCTCGTCCGCGCCGCGGATGATGCCGAGCTGGTCACGGAACCACTGCACCAGCGCACCGGTGATCGCGATCGACCCTTCCAGGCAGTAGACGGGCGCCTCGCCGCCGATCTTGTAACCCATGGTCGTCAGCAGGCCGTTCTTGGACGGCACCGGCCGGTTCCCGGTGTTGAGCAGCAGGAAGCTGCCGGTGCCGTAGGTGTTCTTCGCCGTGCCCACGTCGTAGCACGCCTGCCCGAACACGGCCGCCTGCTGGTCGCCCAATGCCGAGGCGACGGGGACGCCGGCGAGCTGGCCGACGGCGGTCCCGTACACCTCGGCGGAGGACCTGATCTCCGGCAGCACGGCCTCCGGGATGTTCATCGCGGACAGGATCGACGGGTCCCACTGGAGCGTCTGGAGGTTCATCAGCATGGTGCGGCCGGCGTTGGTGACGTCGGTGACGTGGCGTCCGCCGTCCGTCCCCCCGGTCAGGTTCCAGATCAGCCAGGAGTCGATGGTTCCGAAGGCGATCTCCCCGCGCTCGGCGCGCGCCCTGAGGCCGGGGACGTTGTCGAGGAGCCAGGCCGCCTTGGGCCCGGAGAAGTAGCTCGCGAGCGGCAGCCCGGTCCGCTCGCGGAAACGGTCCTGCCCGTCGGCGCCCCCCAGGTCGTGGCACAGCCCCGCGGTCCGTGTGTCCTGCCACACGATCGCGTTGTGCACGGGTTTGCCCGTGGCGCGGTCCCACAGGACCGTCGTCTCGCGCTGGTTGGTGATACCGAGCGCGCTGAGCCGGCCGGCGCGCAGTCCGGCCTTGGCGATCGCGCCCGCGACCACCGCCTGCACCTTCGACCAGATCTCGGTGGCGTCGTGTTCGACCCAGCCCGGCTTGGGGAAGATCTGGCGGTGCTCGCGCTGGTCGACGGCGACGATCGCACCGTCCTGGTCGAAGATGATGCAGCGGCTGGACGTGGTGCCCTGGTCGATCGCGGCGACGTACTTCCGGTCGTGGTCCGTCATGACGTCCCCTTCGTCAAAGGGTCAGAAGGCTGCCTTGTACGCAAGGGCCGACAGCGCCCCGCCGATCAGCGGTCCCGCCACCGGTATCCAGGCGTAACCCCAGTCCGAGCCCCCCTTGTTGGGAATCGGCAGCAGTGCGTGGGTGATACGGGGGCCGAGGTCGCGGGCGGGGTTGATCGCGTAGCCGGTGGGCCCGCCGAGGGAGAGGCCGATCCCGACGACGAGCAGGGCGACGAGCAGGATGCCGATGCCCGAGCCGTAGGCCGTCGTGCCGGGGATCGGGCCGATGCCGGTGCCGAGGTTCTTGCCGAAGAACAGGATGGGCAGCACCAGACCCACGGTTGCGATGATCTCGGTGATCAGGTTGGCGACCGGATTGCGGATCGCCGGGGCCGTGGAGAAGATTCCGAGCGTGGGCTGCGCCGTGTCCTCCTCGGCGTTGGCCTGGAACTGCGCGAAGTACAGCAGCCAGGTCAGGACGGCGCCGAGGACCGCGCCCGCCATCTGGCCCAGCAGGTAGTAGGGAACGTCCCCCCACTCGGTGATGCCGGCCATGGCGAGGCCGAGCGTCACCGCCGGATTGAGGTGGCCGCCGGACTTGGGAGCGGCGGTGTACGCCCCCGCCAGGACGCCGAAGCCCCAGCCGAAGGCGATGACGACCCAGCCCGCTCCCTTCGCCTTGGAGTGGTTGAGGGTGACGGCGGCGCAGACACCGGCGCCGAACAGGATGAGTATGGCCGTTCCGATCAACTCGCCGACGAAGATGCTTCCATGCGTCATGGCGGCTCCTAGGCTCTCGCCCGGGGCGGCTTCGCCCCGTGTCCGTCCTGCGTGCAGGGTGCGTTTCCCTTGGCGACTTCAGCCGAAGGCGGGGAGGATTCCGCGCCCCGCCCGGCGTCCGCGACGATCGTGCCCGCAGTGGAATCGCCCGTGGGGGACGGCCCGTCGTACCGGCGTGGGCCTCGGGGGCGCACCCTCTGAATACGCCCGAATGCGGCGATGCCGACTGACATCCGGAAGTTTTCCCCGGCACCCAGGGAGCGTCAAGGTCGGCGACGGCAACGGTTGGGATCGCCGACGCGGGGCCGCCGCGTCCGGGGCGGGGG
>NZ_JBHUDX010000043.1:0-11665 GCF_042678285.1 Streptomyces caeni | reverse complement strand
GCCGGACCCGCCGAGCCGGAGGCGGAGCCCGGCCCGGACTCGGCACCCGGCTCGTTTCGCTCAGCGACTGCGCCCCCTTCAGGCCCGCGGGGCCCAGGCCCGGCGGACCCCGAACCGGGCGTCGGCCCGGCCGCGCCGGCGGTCGGCGCGGAGGGCGGACTCCGCTGTCGCAGTGGCCGGCCGGTCCCCCCACGTCACCGAACCGCGATCACCGCCGATCCATGTCCGAACAGCCCCTGGTTCGCGGTGATCCCGACGCGGGCACCGGCCACCTGCCGGTTGCCCGCATCCCCCCGCAACTGCCAGGTCAGCTCGCACACCTGGGCGATCGCCTGGGCCGGGACGGCCTCCCCGAACGAGGCCAGTCCACCGCTGACATTGACGGGTATGCGTCCACCGAGGGTCGTGACACCGTCCCGCAGCAACTTCGCCGCCTCGCCTTCCCCGCACAGCCCCAGGTCCTCGTACCACTGCAGTTCCAGGGCGGTGGACAGGTCGTACACCTCGGCGAGGGAGAGGTCATCGGGGCCGATCCCCGCCTCCTCGTACGCGGTCCGGGCGATCGACGCGCGAAACGACGCGCCCGTCGGCTCCACCGCGGACGCCGAGTCCGTCGCGATGTCGGGCAGATCCAGCACCGTGTTGGGATAGCGCGGTGTCACCGTGGACACCGCCCGGATCCGCACCGGCTCGGCCGCCCCGTGCCGCCGCGCGAAGTCCATGCTCGACAGGACGAGCGCCGCCCCGCCGTCGGACGTCGCACAGATGTCGAGCAGCCGCAGGGGATCGGCAACGACCGCGGAGGCGGAGACCTCCTCGGCGGTGACCCGCGCCCGGTAGCGGGCGTTGGGGTTCAGCGCCCCCAGGGCGGCGTTCTTCACCTTGACCTGTGTGAAGTCGTCCAGCGTGTCGCCGTGGACGGCCATCCGCCGGCGCGCGTACAGCCCGAAGTACGCCGGATTGGTCGCCCCGAGGACCCGGAACCGCAGCCAGTCCGGATCGTCGGGCCGTTCTCCGCCGGCCGGGCGGAAGAACCCTTTGGGCGCCGAGTCCGCCCCGACCACGAGTACGACGTCCGCGAGCCCCGCCAGGATCTGTGCCCGCGCCGCGCCCACGGCCTGGGCCCCCGACGCGCACGCCGCGTACACGCTGGCGACCCTCGCCCCCTGCCAGCCGAGCGCCTTGGCGAACGTCGAGCCCGCGACATATCCGGGATAGCCGCCCCGCACCGTGTCCGCTCCCACGATCGAGCCGACGTCCCGCCAGTCGACCCCCGCGTCGGCGAGCGCCGCCCGTGCCGCCACCGTCCCGTACTCGACGAAGCCGTGTCCCCACTTGCCCCATGGGTGCATGCCCGCGCCGAGCACCGCCACGTCGTCCGTCACGCCGCCACCCCCGTCGGCCGCCAGTTCCATGTCGTCCAGGTCGTCTCCGCGTCCTCGTGCAGCACCCCGGGGACGGCCTCCACCTCCATGCCCACCGCCAGGTCGGCGACGGTCACGCCCGGGGCCGCCTGCCCGAGCACCACGATGCGCTCCGCTTCCAGCTCCACCGCGATCAACGCGTACGGCTGCCACGGAAGTTCCGGATTCGTCACATAGGGTGACGGTGGCTGGTAACGAGTGTCGGTGTACGACCAGATACGTCCGTGCTTGGACAGGGGGACTTCTGTGAGATCGCCATGCCCGCACGAGGGATTGCGGCACGCGAGGTCCTCACGCGGAAAGAACACCGACCCGCACGCCGAACACCGTGTGCCGACGAGGCGGAAGTCGTCCCCGTCGCCGGCGAACCATCCGGCCACCACGGGGATGCGGACACGCGACATGGTTCCTCCGGGTGTCATGTCTGACGGCTGTACCCGACGACTAACTGACGGTACGTCAGAAAGTCAGTCTGCCACGGGTTCCGGTGAATCGGCAGGCGTCGCCGGGAACCGCTTCCACCGCCGCCCCGACGACTGGTAAATGCAAAGGGCATGACACGACTCTCCGTCGCGATGCGAGGCATCGTCACCGCGCTGGCCGGGCTCCTGGCCGTCACATGCGCATCGGCCACCGCCCAGGCCGCTCCCGGACCCAGCGCTCCCGCGGACTTCGTCGCGCTCAGATCGGTGGACCCGACGATCCTCCAGGACATCCGCTACTTCACCCCGCACAACTTCGTCGGACGGCGCATCGACGGCTACCGGCAGCCGCTGTGCATGCTCACCCGCCCCGCGGCGCGGGCCCTGCACAAGGCGCAGACGAGGCTGCTGCGCCAGGGCTACACGCTCAAGGTGTACGACTGCTACCGGCCGCAGCGAGCCGTGGACCACTTCGTGCGCTGGGCCAAGGACCTCGACGACCAGAGGATGAAGACCGAGTTCTATCCGCAGGTCGACAAGACCCGGCTGTTCGCGGACGGTTACATCGCGGAGAAGTCAGGGCACAGCCGCGGCTCCACCATGGACCTGACGATCGTGCGGCTCCCGGCCGGGCCGACCCGGCCATACGTCCCGGGCCGGCCGCTCGTGCCCTGCTACGCGCCCAGGGACCAGCGCTTCCCCGACAACTCCGTGGACATGGGCACGGGCTTCGACTGCTTCGACACCCTCGCCCACACCGACAACCCCCGGATCGTCGGGGAGCAGCGCGCCAACCGGGAGCTGCTGAAGGGCACCCTGCACAAGCTGGGCCTTGTCAACCTCGCCGAGGAGTGGTGGCACTACACCTACGAGCCGGAGCCGTACCCCGACACCTACTTCGACTTCCCGGTGTCCCCGGCATCGCTCGCGCCGTCCCGTTGAGCCTCCCCGGGAAGACGCCGGACAGGTGATCGGATACAGTCCGGCACGTGTCCGAATCCCCGTTCCCATCCGCCGACTCCGTGCCGGGCTCCCATTGTTCGAGCTGCGGAGCGCCCTATGGAGAGGGCCTTTCCAGCTGGCCCCGCGCCTGCGCCGCCTGCGGCACCGTGGCCTACCGGAACCCGCTGCCCGTAGCGGTGGCCCTCCAGCCGGTGTACGACACCAAGGGCACCGCCCTGGTCGTCATCACACGAACCATCCCTCCCGCGCGCGGGGGCGTCGCCCTTCCCGGAGGGTTCATCGAACACCGGGAGGACTGGCGGCAGGCCGTCGTGCGTGAGCTCAAGGAGGAGACCGGCATCGACGCGGCCGGCCGCGATGTGCGGCTCGTCGACGCGATGAGCTCGCCCGACGGCCACCTGCTGCTGTTCGGGCTCCTCCCCGAGCGCCCGGCCGCCGACCTCCCGCCGCCCGCGTGCACGGACGAGACCGAGGGGTGGCACCTGCTGCGGCGGCCCGCCGAACTCGCCTTCCCCCTGCACACGCTGGCGGTACAGGGGTGGTTCGACGGACGCTACGTGTGACCGGGGCGGGACGGCGCCTGTGCCCGTCCCGCCGGCCAGGCCGGGGCCAGGGCGGCCACCCGCGCGGGGCCGCCAGGACGATACGCCGGACGGCCCCGCACCGACCGCGTCATCCCTGGCCGAGACCCCGTATACGCACCGGCCGAGCGGGCTCGCTCCGGCCCTCGTCCCCCTCCCGCCGGACCACCACACGCCGTCCCTTCCACCGCGTCACGTACCGCTCGATCTCCGGTTCGTCCCAGCCGTCGCCCATGGCCGGCACCACCAGCCCCTCGCCCGACCGCCCCCGTGCGGGCGCCCACGCCTCCAGCTCCAGACCCCCGCCCCGGCCGCGCACCGGCAGGACGGCACCGGCCCGCGCCAGCACCGGGATCCGTGCCAAAGGCGCGTCGACCAGCACCCGCCCCGGCCCTTCGTACGCCTTCTCGGTCGCCGTGTCGTACCACCGCCCCCTCGGCAGCGGCACCGACCGCCGCTCCGCTCCGGGATCCAGCACCGGTGCCACCAGAAGGCCGTCTCCCAGCAGGAAGGCGTCCTCGCAGTCCCTCAGGAGCCGGTCATCGGGTTCTCCCCACCACAGGGGCCGCACATAGGGCGCGCCCGTGCGCCGCGCCAGATGCGCCAGCGTCACGAAGTACGGCAGCAGACGGTGCCGCTCGGCGAGCGCCGCGCGCGCGTGCTCCAGGACGTCGCCGCCGAACTCCCAGGGCTCCCGGCGCCCGGCCCGCAGACTCGCGTGCGTGCGGAACAGCGGCAGGTACGAGGCGAGCTGGAACCAGCGCAGATACAGTTCCGGCGAAGGACTCCCGTCGAACCCGCCCACGTCCGGCCCCGAGTACGGCACTCCGCACAGCCCGAGCCCCATCACCAGCGACAGCGAGGCGCGCAGACCGGGCCAGCCCGTGGCCACATCACCCGACCACGTCCCCCCGTACCGCTGCATCCCCGCCCACCCGGAGCGGGAGAAGAGGAACGGCCTCTCGTCGGGGGCGAGTTCCCGCAGCCCCTCGTACGCCGCCCGGGCCATGCACAGCGCGTACACGTTGTGGGCCTCCCTGTGGTCGCCGCCGCGCCCCTCCAGCACGTGCCGGGACGAGCGGGGCAGGGTGTTCTCCCCGAACGCAGTGAACGACACCGGCTCGTTCATGTCGTGCCAGAAACCCGCGAAGCCCTGCCCCAGACGCTCCTCGTAGAGCCCGCCCCACCACCGCCGCACACGCGCGTCCGTGAAGTCCGGATAGACCGCCTCACCGGGCCACACGACCCCTTCGACGACCCGCCCCGTCGCGTCCCGCACGAACGCGTCCACGGCACGCCCGCCGTCGTACACGGCGTCGCCCGGCTCGGCCTTGACCGCCGGGTCGACGATCGACACAAGCCGGATCCCGTCCCGTCGCAGCTCCTCGGCGAGCAGCGGCAGCTTGGGGAAGGCGTCCTGGTCGACCGTGAACACCCGGTGGCCGTCGTAGTGGTCGATGTCCAGATGCACGGCGTCCAGCCGAAGGCCGCGCTCCTGGTAGCCCGCGACGATCCGCCGCACCTCCTGCTCGCCGCCGAAACCCCACCGCGCGTGCTGGTACCCCAGCGCCCACGCCGGCGGCAGCGCGGCCGCCCCGGTCAGCGACGCCCAGACCAGCAGCACACGCGCGGGAGTGCCGACCATCACCCAGCAGCGCAGCGGCCCGCCGTCCATCCGTATCTCGCAGGTGCCCGCCCGGTCGTGCCCGGAGCCCGCGCCCTCCTCACCCTCCCGCAAGGTCACCGTGCCGTCCCAGGAGGTGTCGTGGAACACCAGGTGCGTGGCCGCGTCCGCGACCACCAGGTGCACCGGCATGGTGATGTACAGCGGATCATCGCCGGGCCCGAAGGGACGTCCGGGGTCCGTGTTCCACAGCCGGTACGTGCCGTCACGCAACCGCGGCCCCGACGCCCGCCCACCGAGCCCGAAGAACCGGGCGTCCGGTGTCACCTCGGACCGCTGCATCCAGCGTGCACCGCCCCCCTCCGCCGGCTCCCACCAGCGGGGCGGCAGATCACGGCGCAGGGTCACCCCACCGGGCGTCTGGACCTCGATCGCGCCGTGCCGCGACACCACGACCGTCACGCGTTCCGCCACGACCCGCCAGCCGCCGTCCTTGTCCGGCTCCAGCACGGCCCGGGGATCCGGCTCGGGACCGGAGCCGGCGAGCGCGTACGACGGTTCGGGCCCGGCCCCGTCCCAGCCCCAGAACACGCCCCCGTTCACGGCGACCATGATCCGCAGTTCCGACCGGGCGAATCGCACGACGCCACCGCCCGGCCCGGGCTCCACGCCCTGCACGAGCCCGGGCACCCGCGCCCGCTCCACGCCCCGCCGCGGCAACCCGGTCGCGTCGGCGCGTCTTCTGCGCCACGCGGCCCGCACCATGCGCACGCCCTGTGCCGCACCCCCCGAACCGACCGCCCTCACCGAACGCACCAGGTCACGACCGTCCATGCTGCTCACCCTGCCATTGACGTCCCCGCACAGGGGCGCCGTTCAACTGTCGTTCACCCATGGCACGAGCACATCTTCACGATGCCGACTATGTGGGGCACACCCTGGTGCAGAAGTCGATCACATGGCATCGTCCCTGTCAGCCGCGTGACGCGCACACCCCGCTCGTGCGCGACTCACGCACACGACGCGTACAGCCCGGGAGCCGCCCCATGACCTCAGCGAACGCCACTCCGCTCTGGCAGCCCGATGCCGACCGCATCGCCCGGGCGCAGATCACCAGGTTCCAGACCTGGGCGGCCGAACACCACGGAGCCCCCTCCGAGGGCGGCTACGCGGCACTGCACCGCTGGTCGGTGGACGAACTGGACACCTTCTGGAAAGCCGTCACCGAGTGGTTCGACGTACGGTTCTCCACACCCCCCACGCGCGTCCTCGGCAGCCGCGCCATGCCGGGCGCCGAATGGTTCCCCGGGGCGACCCTCAACTACGCCGAACACGCCCTGCGCGCGGCGGCCACCCGCGCCGGCGAACCGGCCCTGCTGGCCGTCGACGAGACCCACGAGCCCCGCCCGGTCACCTGGTCGGAGCTGCGCAGCCAGGTCGGCTCCCTGGCCGCCGAGCTGCGCGCCCTCGGCGTGCGCCCCGGGGACCGCGTCAGCGGCTACCTCCCGAACATCCCGCAGGCCGTCGTCGCCCTGCTCGCCACGGCCGCCGTCGGCGGCGTGTGGACCTCCTGCGCACCCGATTTCGGCGCCCGCAGCGTCCTGGACCGCTTCCAGCAGGTCGAGCCCGTCGTCCTGTTCACGGTCGACGGCTACCGCTACGGGGGCAAGGAGCACGACCGCCGCGAGACCGTCGCCGAACTGCGCCGCGAACTGCCCACCCTGCGCGCCGTCGTCCACATCCCGCTCCTCGGCACCGACGCCCCCGAGGGCGCTCTGGAATGGTCGGCCCTCACCTCCGCGGACGTCGAGCCCGTCTTCGAACAGGTTCCGTTCGACCATCCGCTGTGGGTGCTGTACTCCTCGGGCACGACCGGCCTGCCCAAGGCCATCGTCCAGTCCCAGGGCGGCATCCTGATCGAGCACCTCAAGCAGCTCGGTCTGCACTGCGACCTCGGCCCCGGGGACCGCTTCTTCTGGTACACGTCCACCGGCTGGATGATGTGGAACTTCCTCGTCTCCGGCCTTCTGACGGGAACCACGATCGTCCTCTACGACGGCAGCCCCGGCCACCCCGACACCGGCGCCCAGTGGCGCGTGGCCGAGCGCACGGGGGCCACCCTGTTCGGCACGTCCGCCGCGTACGTCATGGCCTGCCGCAAGGCGGGCGTGCACCCGGCACGGGACTACGACCTCGGACGCGTGCAGTGCGTGGCGACGACCGGCTCGCCGCTGCCGCCCGACGGCTTCGGCTGGCTGCACGACGAGGTCCGCGACGACCTGTGGATCGCCTCGGTCAGCGGTGGCACGGACGTGTGCTCCTGCTTCGCGGGAGCGGTACCGACCCTCCCCGTGTACATCGGCGAACTCCAGGCGCCCGGTCTCGGCACCGACCTGCAGTCCTGGGACCCGGCCGGGAAGCCCCTCACCGACGAGGTGGGCGAGCTGGTCGTCACCAACCCGATGCCCTCGATGCCGATCCGCTTCTGGAACGACCCCGACGGCAGCCGGTACCACGACAGCTACTTCGACATGTATCCGGACGTCTGGCGCCACGGCGACTGGATCACCCTCACCTCCCGCGGCTCCGTGGTCATCCACGGCCGCTCCGACTCCACCCTCAACCGGCAGGGCGTCCGTATGGGCTCGGCCGACATCTACGAGGCCGTCGAGCGCCTGCCCGAGATCAAGGAATCCCTCGTCATCGGCATCGAGCAGTCAGACGGCGGCTACTGGATGCCCCTCTTCGTCCACCTCGTACCCGGGGCCGTCCTGGACGACGCCCTCCTCACCCGCATCAAGCAGACCATCCGGGACCAGCTCTCACCGCGCCATGTTCCCGACGAGATCATCGAGGTCCCGGGCATCCCTCACACCCTCACCGGCAAGCGCATCGAGGTCCCCGTCAAGCGCCTCCTCCAGGGCACCCCGCTGGAGAAGGCCGTCAACCCCGGCTCCATCGACAACCTCGACCTGCTCCACTTCTACGAGGACCTGGCGCGCAAGCGCGGCTGACCCCGGCGGCACTGTCAGTGCCGCCGATTACGGTGAGTGAGCATAGATCGACCTTCCGTAGGGGGAATCATGCCGCACACCGAGCACTCGACCATGCGACGCGTCCTGCGCCGCGAAATCGCGGGAACCATCGGCCTGCTGACCGACGAGCACGACTTCACCGCGATGCGGCGCTACCGCACCTTCACCTTCCACGACCACACCACGTACCTCCGGCAGGTGGAGGACCTGCTCAGGTCCCTGGCCGCAGAGGGCGGCCACACCACGGTGGCCCTCTTCGACCCGGAGCAGTACGCACAGTTCTGCGCCGACAACGGCCTGGAACCCGACGCGCCGGCCAGCCGCGCCCGCTTCACGGCGGGACTGGCCGCCACGGGACCCACCGTCCCCTACGAGGGACAGCCCCTGGCCGAACTCGTCCCGGACCTGCTCGACGAAGCCGTCCGCCAGTCCACCTGGCAGTACGCGACGGCAGTCCTCGCCCACCTCGGAGACTGCGCCTCCTGCGGCGAGGACATCGGACGCGGCGCCTTCGCACACGCCCACCGTCTCCTCACCCGCGTCCTCGACACGGCGAGCCCCGGCCACCTCCACCTCGTGTGCAGCGTCTCGGCGGCACCGCAGACACTCGTCGCGGTGCTCAACGCCGACGCGGACACCGGTGGCGTGACCCGTCTCGACGAGACCGACGCCCTCGAATTCACCACCGTCCTCGCCCTGGGCATCGCCACCGACTGTGCCGGTGGCCTCGTCATGCGCACCACGGCACCCGGCACGACGGACCGGGTCTACGGATGGCGCCTGCGGAGAGGGCGACTGGAACCGCTCAGCGCGGCCGAGGTCTTCGACGCCTACTGCACCGACATCGAGTCCGGTGACCTCGTGGCCCCGGAATCCGGCGTCGACTACTGCGCACCACCCGACCTCGGGGACGACCCGCAACCGACCGACCACACCCATTGAGGCACGCCTCCCGAACCCGAGGGAGCCCGGACGAACCAAGGGCGCCCCACCCACGGGTGGAGCGCCCCTCGTCGCACGGCCACGCCTCCGGCTACTCCCCGGACAGCACCGCCTGAGCCGCCGTGCGCGCGTCGTCGGCGGTGTCGGCGGCACGCGCGGCCGCCGCCGCACGCTCGCACTGCGCCAGCGTGTACTTGGCCAGCGCGGCCCGGACGTAGGGAATCGATGCCGCGCCCATCGACAAGGAGGTGACACCCAGACCGGTCAGCACACACGCCAGCAGCGGGTCCGAAGCCGCCTCGCCGCAGACTCCGCAGCCCTTGCCCTCGGCCTGCGCCGCCTCGGCGGACAGCGCGACCAGGTCGAGCAGCGCCGGCTGCCACGGATCCTGCAGGCGCGACACGGCACCAACCTGACGGTCGGCGGCGAACGTGTACTGCGCGAGGTCATTGGTCCCCAGCGACAGGAACTCGACCTCCTGCAGGATCGAGCGCGCCCGCAGCGCGGCCGAGGGGATCTCCACCATGGCGCCGAACTTCGCCCGCAGCCCGGCCTGCCGGCAGGCGTCGGCGAACGCCTTCGCATCGGTGCGGTCGGCGACCATCGGCGCCATCACCTCAAGGTAGACCGGCAGCCCCTCCGCGGCCTTCGCCAGCGCGGTCAGTTGCGTACGCAGCACCTCGGGGTGGTCCAGAAGCGTCCGCAGGCCGCGCACACCCAGCGCGGGGTTGGGCTCGTCCGCGGGGGTGAGGAAGTCCAGCGGCTTGTCCGCGCCCGCGTCCAGCACCCGCACGACCACGCGGCCCTCCGGGAAGGCCTCCAGAACCTCCCGGTACGCCTTGATCTGCTTCTCCTCGGACGGCGCCCTCGTGCTGTCGTCCAGGAAAAGGAACTCCGTACGGAACAGCCCGACACCCTCGGCACCGGCCTCGACAGCGGCCGGAACGTCGCCGGGACCCCCCACGTTCGCCAGCAACGGCACCCGGTGGCCGTCGGCGGTGGCCCCCGGCCCGGTCGAGGCTGCAAGGGCGGCCCTGCGCTCGGCCGCCGCGGCCTGGAGCCGCTCCTTCTTCTCGTCGCTCGGGTTCACGAATATCTCGCCCGTGCTTCCGTCGACGGCGATCACCGTGCCCTCGGCCAGCTCGCCGGCGCCCGGCAGCGCCACGACGGCCGGAACACCGAGGGCCCGAGCCAGGATCGCGCTGTGGCTGGTCGGTCCGCCCTCCTCGGTGACGAACCCGAGGACCAGCGACGGGTCCAGCAGCGCCGTGTCCGCGGGTGCGAGGTCCCGCGCCACGAGCACGTACGGTTCCTCGCTGTCCGGAACGCCCGGCATCGGCACCCCGAGGAGGCGGGCGACGATACGGTTCCGGACGTCGTCGAGGTCGGCCACACGACCCGCGAGGTACTCCCCGGCGGCCGCGAGCAGCTCACGGTACGCGGCGAACGCGTCGTACACCGCCCGTTCGGCGGTGCTGCCGACGGCGATACGGCGTTCCACGTCCGCCATCAGCTCGGGGTCCTGGGCCATCAGGGCCTGGGCCTCCAGGACGGCCTGGGCCTCGCCACCGGCCAGATTGCCGCGCGCCGTCAGATCCGCCGCCACGGCATCCACGGCCTTGCGGGCGCGCCCCTGTTCGCGCTCCGCCTCCTCCGCGGGGATCTGCTTCGCCGGGGGCTCGAGCACCGCCGTCCCCATGTGCCGAACTTCGCCGATCGCCACCCCGTGGCTCACACCGACGCCTCGCAGCGTTGTCTCCATCTCACCCGTCTCCGATTCGTGCGGCGGGTCCCGCCACCGCGATGGTTGTCCGATTGCCGTGCAGTACGGCGATGACGTCAGCTCCAGGCGAAGAGCTGGTCGCCCGCCTTCACATCGCCGTCCTCGCGCAGACCGGAGAGGGAGTCGGCCGTGGCCTCCAGCGCCACCACCGGGCACACCGGCGACTTGCCCGCCAGCTCGACCGCGGTGGGGTTCCAGCGCACGACGGCCTGACCACGGGTGACGGTGTCCCCCTTGGTGACGAGCAGCTCGAACCCCTCACCGTTGAGCTGCACGGTGTCAATGCCCAGATGGGTCAGCACGCCATGACCGTCGGCATCCACCACGACGAAGGCGTGCGGATGCAGCGAGACGATGACCCCGTCCACGGGGGAGACGGCCTCGGAGGGCTCACGCACGGGGTCGACCGCCACACCGGGCCCGACCATCGCCCCCGAGAAGACCGGGTCGGGCACCGCGGACAGTCCGATCGCGCGTCCTGCGAGGGGTGACGTCACAGTGGTCATGGGAAGCCTCCCAGGGGTGGAGTTCAGATGTGGCCGTCACTGCTTGTCCCGGACGGCGCACTGGGCAGCAGGGTATGTCATATGAAGTGCGGGTTCCGCATGAGTTGTAGGGGTTGGCGGCCTGGCGACGCGACACAGCTGATTTGCAGTGCTCGATGGCCGCGTGTACAGTCGTACCCCTGCTTGAGGCCGAGCGATGCGACCAAGCATCATTGCCTGGCAGCACCAAACTTGTCGGATCCTATCTCGGGGTCCCTGTCTGCATGTCCGCAGGCGGGTGGTTCGGAGACAGGGAAAAACACTGATAGAGTTTGGAACACCGAAGGGAAGCGCCCGGAGGAAAGCCGTGAGACTGGTTCTCGTGGTGAGTACGAAGGAAGCGTCC
>NZ_JBHUDX010000042.1:35777-36102 GCF_042678285.1 Streptomyces caeni | reverse complement strand
GCGCACCGGGTCGCTCGGCGGCCGACGGTTCCTCCGCGGTGACCGCCCACGACGGCACGGGCCCGGACGGGGCGACGGCGGGCTCCGGCCCGGTACCGGGCTTCGCCTGGTCTTCGGGCTCCGCCTCGGACTCACGCGCCGTCCGGGTGACCGGCCTCGCGCCGGCGGACGTCATCTCGGTCCCGGACCCTGTCCAGGGGGCCGGATCCGGCGTGCCGGCGGGTGCCGTGACGGGTCCGGGCAGCGCCCTGGCGGCCGGTGCCGCCGTAGTCGCCACCGCGATCCCCGCGAACGCCGCCGGCTACTCCGCGTTCGCCTTCTCGCA
>NZ_JBHUDX010000042.1:31268-35722 GCF_042678285.1 Streptomyces caeni | reverse complement strand
GCTCACCGGGCTCATCGTCAGCAGCAGCGTCGACGGGATCTCCACCGTCGCCGTGACGCCGCCGCCGGGCGTGCGGGACAGTGCGACCCCGACCTTCCAGCGGCGGGCGAGCGTGCCGACCACGAACAGGCCGAGCACCTTCGTCGGGACGAGATCCAGGCGTTCGCGGCGGATCAGCCGGGCGTTCTCCTCGGCGAGCCGCTCGGCACTCATCCCCAGGCCGTGGTCGGCGACCTCGATCAGCGCGCCCTCGCCGCCCACGCGCACCGTCACCTCGACGGGGCTGCCGGCGGGCGAGAACGCGACGGCGTTCTCCAGCAGTTCGGCGATCATCAGCGTCAGGTCGCCGACGATGTCGGGCTCCACCACGACCTCGGTCTCGGCGTGCAGCCGTACCCGCTGGAAGCCCTCGATCTGGCCGAGCGCGGCGCGCACCACGTTGGTGAGGGCGGTGGGACCGCCGTCGAGGACCGTCTCGCGGATGCCGGCGAGCAGCATCAGGCTGTCCGCGTTGCGTCGCAGGCGTACGGCGATGTGGTCGATGGAGTAGAGCCGTTCGAGGACCGCGGGATCGGTCTCGCCGCGCTCCACCGCGTCGATGAGCGCGAGCTGACGGGCGGTCAGGTTGCTGACCCGTCGCCCGACGTTGCCGAACATCTCGGCGACGTTGCGGCGGCTGAGCACCTGACGCTCCAGCAGCGCGGCCGCGGTCGTCTGCACATGGTTGAACGCCTGGGCGAGTTCGCCGATCTCGTCGTGCGCCGTGACGGGCACGTCGCGCAGCCGCGGCGAGGCGTCGTCCTCGGCGTCGTCGTCGGCCACCCGGGCGAGTTCGCGGCCGGCGGCCTCCGCGACCTGCTGGGCGGCGCCGGTGAGGGCCTGCACCGGGCGGACCACCGAGCGGCGCACCGCCACGGAGAAGGCGATCCAGACGCCGAAGCCGATCAGCGCGAGGCTCAGCAGCAGCCCGGCCCGCCACTGGGCGTCCGAGGAGGCGCGGTCGGCGCGGTCGGCGATCTGCCCGATGAGCGAGGCGACGATCTTCAGCCGGCTCTCGGCCTGCCGCGGATAGGAGGGGTAGTCGCTCAGCGCGTCCGTGAACGTCCGGCGGATCTCCTCCCGGCCGTCCGCCTGCAGCCCGCTGGGGTCGACCTGGAGCTCCGCGTACGCCTCGGCGATGGACCGCTGGGCCGGGGTGTGCTCGATGCCGGAGAGCTGGTCCGTCTGCTGCTCGGTGGCGAAGCGTCCGAACCGGTCGGCCTGGTAGGTGTACAGCTCGTAGGAGCCGACCGCGCCCGTGAACTCGATGAGCGCGTTGCTGTCGCCGGTCGTCGCGGAGAACACGCCGGTCTCGAAGGCGGCGTGCGCGGCGTCGGCCCGCAGCAGGGAGTCGAGCAGGTTGCCGGTGAAGGTGGCCGCGAGGTCCGCGTTGCGGTCCAGAGCGAGGCCGTCGATCAGGCCCTTGGCGGCGTTCATGTAGGCGGGGTCGATGTTGTCGGCGGGCAGGTAGCCCTGGGCGACGGTCTCGCGCAGGCTGCTGAGGCCCTCGGCCTCCTTGAGCGCCTGGGCCTCGGTGGCGGGCAGCCGGTCGCCGAAGGCGCCGCGTACCTTTTGGACCTGGGAGTCCACCGCGGCCTGTGCCCTGCGGTAGGCGGCCAGGGAGGGCTTGGCGCCGCCCCCGGCCTCGTACCGCACGGAGAGCAGGACGGCCTGCTGGTGCTCGCGCTCCACATGGTCGACGAGGACCGCCACCTGCTCGCTGTCGCGGACGAGCCGGGCCGCCGACTCCGCGCGGTCCGACTGCCGCACCAGGTCGACGATCAGGTAGGTGAGCAGCACGGCAACCACGGCCAGCGGCACACCGACGAGGACGTTGAGCTTGCGCCGGAACGGCCATCGGTCCGCGAAGCCGCGTGGGCCACCACCGGGCGGCGACGGCGCCGGGCGGGTCGGCGCGTCCACCTCGTTCGTGGACACCAAGCCTCCTTCGAAGGCGTCTTGGGCGTGCGAAGAAAACACGTGACCGTCGTGGAGTGACCGGAGTCGGCAGGAAGAACCGGCCGAGGCCGGCGCAGAACGGTGCTGGACGGCCCGGAACGCCGTTGTCGGCCCGCAGCCCGTCGCCAACTCCCCGGAGACTACGCCTCTTCAGGCACCCAATCCGGTCGCCCTACGTCAAGAATCCATTACAAAGAGCGTGTGGTTCCGCCTTGGTCCGTTCGTGTTTTCTCCACGAGCGAAACCTGGCAACTGGGCGCGTGCCGAGGCCGATCCGTCTCCGGAAGGCCCTTGACCGATGCGGAACGAGCTGTATTGGATCAGTGGATGTGCGGCGCCCGCGCACCCGCACGCTCTGCCACATCCTGACAGACCCTCTGAGCCCGGAACGGGAACCGTGACTTCTACCGCGAACACCAGCACGTCCAGCAGGAGACTCCCCGTGGCGGCCGCCGTCGCGCTCGCCGTCGGCGCGACGCTGCTCGCCGGGTGTTCCTCGTCCTCCGACACCAAGTCCGACGACCCCCTCTCGGGTGACAAGGCGGGCGGCAGCACCGTCGTCGTCGGCTCCAACAACTTCGCCGAGAGCATCCTGATCGCCGACATCTACGGAGAGGCGCTCAAGGCCAAGGGCCTCAAGGTGGCCTACAAGCCCAACATCGGCAGCCGCGAGACCACGTACGGGCTGCTGAAGAACGGCTCCATCACCGTGCTGCCCGAGTACAACGGAGCCCTGCTGGCCTACCTCGACCCGAAGGCCACGCCCAAGACGGTGGCCGCGACGACGGCCGCCATCGACGCCAAGCTCGACGCCAAGCTGACGCTGCTCGAACCGGCGCCGGCACAGGACAAGGACTCCGTCACCGTCAACGCGGCCACCGCCAAGAAGTACAACCTCACTGACAAGTCCAGCATCGCGGACCTCAAGGACGTGGCCAAGGACCTGGTGATCGGCGGCTCGCCGGAGTTCCAGACCCGGCAGCAGGGGCTGGTGGGCCTGAAGTCCGTGTACGGCGTGGAGTTCAAGTCCTTCAAGGCGCTCGATGCGGGCGGTCCGCTGACCCAGGCGGCGCTGAAGAAGAACACCGTGCAGGCGGCGGACGTCTTCACCACGGACCCGACCATCTCCAAGGAGAAGTTCGTCGTCCTGCAGGACCCGCAGAACCTCTTCGGGTTCGAGAACGTGCAGCCGCTGGTCTACAAGTCGAACCTGCCCCAGAAGGGCGTCGACGCCCTCAACGCGGTCTCGGCCAAGCTCGACACGGTGACGCTGCTGGACCTGGACGCCCAGGTGCAGCTGGAGAACAAGGATCCGCTGGATGTCGCCAAGGCGTGGCTGAAGTCGGCCGGCCTGATCTGACGTCCGCGCCGTCGACACCGCCGCGGACGGACCGACGCGGGTGCCCCCGTCCTCCGGGGCCGACGGCACCCGCGTCGTCCTGGACGGCTGCGGCCCCGACGCCGGCGGGGTGGTCCGCCTCGCCGACGTCGAGGCCGTGCCCGTCGTCCCCCCGAAGGCACTGGGGCGGACCCGGCGCGCCTGGCGCACGGCACAGGGGTGGCCGGCACGGGCCGGTTGTACGGCCGCGGCACCGGCGTAGGTGCCCATCGCCCGGCTCGGTGGGGGCGCGGCGGACGACGAGGCCGGGCACGGCCTGCGGCTGCTGCGCAGCCACGCGGGCGGTGCCGGCGCCCTGCTCCCGGCCCGCGAGGCGCGGGCGATGCTCGCCGTGCGCGCGAACCGGTTGCTGGCGGGCGGCTCCGGCATCCAGCCCGCCTTTGTCATCGCGCTCACCGAGGCGCTGCGGCTCGGATTGCAATTTTCAACTTGTCTGTTGCGAGGCGTTGTTGGCGGGTGTCACAGTGGTCATACCGTCGGTAGCCGGTGAACAAGGCTGCTGAGCGGCCCAGTTGGGGGAGACGGGGTGGTTCGGCGTGCTGCGGCGTCCGGCGGCGGGGCACCGGCCAGGGTGCCCAGGCAGACGAAAGGCGAAGGGCTGATGTCTCCGCCCTCCCTCCCCCGGCCCGTTGACCGCCTGTCCGGGGGCACGCCCTCCCACAGATCCGACGCCTTCCACCTCCCGGCCGTCCCCGCCGCGGTGGGCACCGCCCGCAGGAACGTGCGCGCACTGCTCCAGCGGTGGGGCAGCGGGAGGGGGACCTCTGACAACGCTGTCCTGGTCACCTCCGGGCTCGTCACCGAGGCCGTCGTGCGCACCGGGAGTGAACGGATCGCCTGCCGGGTGCGCACCGACGGCCGCCGGCTGCGCATCGAGGTGGCGGACGAGAACCGGGGCGCCTCCGTGCCAGTCCCGCTCGGCGCCGGGCCCGACGACCAGGGCGGCCGCGGGCCGGCACCGGTGTGCGCGCTCAGCGGAGCCCGGGGGGTGCGGGACGCTCCGCACGGGGCCGGGCGCGTCATCTGGGCCGGACTCGCACCGGCACCTGGCGAGCCC
>NZ_JBHUDX010000042.1:23698-31233 GCF_042678285.1 Streptomyces caeni | reverse complement strand
CGTCGCCACCGGCCCACCCCCCGCCCCGTACCTCAGGCCCGCCCCCCACCCGGCCGAAGGACCGCCACCCCATGGAACGACCGCACGTCTTCGAACCCCGGTCGCACCCGGCCCCGGCTCCGGCGCTCGCGACGGCCGGCCGTCTCGTCCTTCCCGGGGAGCTGACCGCCACCCTGGGATACGACGCCGTGGGCATCCCCGGTGACCACGGCGAACGGATCATGAACTGCCTGCCCCGTGTAGGGTGCGTCTTCGCTGACGACCTGCGCTGGTGGTGGATCGTCCCCTCGGGCTCGCAGATCGGCGTCACCTGGCCGCCGTCGACGAGCTACGCCGTCGACGCGTGCGTGGGACGGCCGGTGATCCCGGCCGCCGGCGTCCGCCCGGCCGACCCCTCCTGGAACGGTCCGCGCACAGGCCGCCCGGCGCTGATCCATCGCCCCGACGGTGACTCTCCGTACACGCCGCCGATCCCGCTGTACTTCCTGGCCTGCCGACTGGCCGGTATCGACCCCCACTGGTCGCCCGGTGCGGGCGCCTGAGGCTGTTCCGGGCCTCGGGCGCCCGGGCAATCCCGTCTCCGGATGACGCCCGGCGCCCCGTGGCGCATCCTTGCAGAGGTGCGATCGGGGTACCCGTGGGCCCTGAGCGAACGGCGGAGGAGGTGCCCGGCATCTCCCTCCCGGAACCGGGCGGTGTGGTCATGGTCAAGAACGAGGCACGCGGCAGGGGGGAAGTCTCCACTCAGGCGGTGTTCGGCGCACCGTGCTGGGTCAGTCTCACCACGCGCGACGTCGAGGGCGCGGAGGAGTTCTACCGGGCCGTGTTCGGCTGGGAGTGGCGGCCGAACAGCCTCGGCGACCGGTTCCGGGTGGCGCAGGCGGACGGCGTGCCCGTCGCAGGGATCGCCGCCGTGGCCTCGATGTGGCAGATGGCCGTCGCCTGGACCCCGTACTTCGCGGTCTCCAGCGCCGACGAGGCCGTGGCCCGCTGCAGGGAGCGGGGCGGGACCGCGGCCGTCGGGCCGCTCGCCTTCCCGCCCGGCCGGGCGGCCGTGCTCGCGGACCGCGACGGAGCCGTCTTCGGTATCTGGGAGGGCCGGCTCGTGACCGGCTGGGAGGAGTGGCGCGAGGCCGCCCCCACCTTCATCCGGCTGCACACGCGCGACGCCTTCGACGCCGCCATCTTCTACGGGGAGGTGCTGGGCTGGGCCTCCGCGGTCCCCGGCTGCTGCGAGGTCCACTACGACGGCGACGAGGTCGTCCTGCGCAGTGGCGGGTCGGTCGTGGCCCGCATCCACTCGGGTGCCGTGGAGGCCGCCCCCGACCCCACCATCCGCCCGCACTGGCAGATCCACTTCGCGGTCGCCGACGTGGACGCCTGTGTCCGGATCGCCCGCGCCCACGGCGGCAGCGTCCTGCGCTGGCAGGAGGGTGCCGGGGACGCGGTACTGGCCGACCCGGACGGCGCCCGCTTCACGGTGACCGCGAAACGGGAGTCCTGACCGGCCACAGCCGGGCCCCACATGCGTGGCGGGGCCGGCAGGCGGGTGGGGAGAGCGTGATTCCCCCGGCTCGTCCCAGCGTCAGGAACTACTGTCGCGAGCATGGTCGAACACGATGCCTTCACCGCCACCCGCGAGGCCTACGAGGCTGCTGCCCCCGTGTACGCGCAGATGTTCCGCGGCGAGCTGCGGGACAGGCCCCTGGACCGCGCGGTCCTGAGCGCCTTCGCCGAGGTGGTGGACGCGAGTGGTAACGGCCAGGTCGCGGACCTGGGATGTGGGCCTGGTCATATCACCTCCCACCTCGACGAGTTGGGGCTGGCGGCGTTCGGCGTCGATGCCTCCCCTGCGATGATCGAGTCGGCCCGGGAGACCTATCCGGGACTGCGGTTCGACGTGGGCTCGATGGCCGCGCTGGACATCGCTGACGGGGTGCTGGGCGGCGTACTGTCACGTTGGTCCATCATCCACACCCCGCCGCGAGAACTCCCCGCCATCCTGGCGGAGTTCCACCGTGTGCTGGCACCTGGCGGCCATCTCCTGATCGGCTTTTCCGCCACCGACGATCCATCCCACTCCACGCAGGTCTTCGACCACACGGTCGCGCCGGCCTATCGGTGGTCGCCGGATCACCTCGCCGCGATGCTGCGCCAGGCCGGGCTGGCCGAGGCGGCCCGGATGGTTCGCGAGCCCCAGCCCACCGACCGACGGCAGTTCCGGGAGGTTCATCTGCTCGCCCGCAAGGCCTGGGCAGGGGCTTTCCGCGACTCGCCGCAGCGGGGCTTCCCGCTCGCTCCGGCTTCCGGCCGCCCATCGGACAGCGGTGCGACCGCCCCCGCACTCAGTGGTGGCGGTGACGCATCTCGCGCGGGCTCATGCCGAAGCGCCGGCGGAACGCCGTGCTGAGCGTGCTGGCCGAGGAGAAGCCGCACGCGTAGGCCAGTTCCGTGATCGTCAGATGCGCGCAGTCCGTGCAGCGGAGCCGGTCGCGTACCAGCCGCAGCCGCTCCTCGCGGATCAGGTCCCGGGGCGTGGTGCCCACGCGCTGGAGGGCGAGCTGTATCTGGCGCAGGGACCAGCCGAGGTCCCGCGCCATCGACGAGCCGCTGAGGGCGGGGTCCGCGGCGTGTTCGCGGACGTGGCGGCGGACCATCGCCTCGACCTCGCGCAGGTGGCCCGGCGCGTCCGGACGGTCGTCGCCCGCGGCCAGCATGCACAGCAGCTCCACGATCCGGTCCGAGACCGCGTCGAACTGGGTTCCCGTCAGGTGGTCCCGCTCCTCGTGCAGCGACCGCACCATGGAGTCCACCACGCGGCCCAGTCCCCGCGTCAGGTCGAGGCCGGTGGCCAGCGGCGCCTTGCGGCCCAGCGGCCCGTCGATCTCCTGGGAGGGGATCGACAGGATGATCCCCCGCAGCGAGGCGTCGTGCGCCAGCTCGAACGGCGCGCCGAGCGTCATCAGGCTGCCGGTGCCCGGGGTCAGCCGCGCCTCCTGGCCGTCCTGCCGCAGCACCAGCTCACCGGAGGCGGGAAGCACGAACCGGTAGGCGTCGTCGGGCTTCCGGCGCACCAGGCCGGGGGTGCGGACGTACTCGATCTGGTCGCAGTTCCAGCTCACGAGCTGGTAGGAGTCGCTGCGCTGCCGGGTCATCTCCCCGCGGAACGCCTCGGAGTGCGCGTACCTGAAGTCCAGCGGGGTCTGGAAGGACACCACGTGCTCGCTCCAGAAGTCGGTGCGTTCCCGCGCGCCGACCTCACCGGTCCTGACCGATTCCACGACGTAGCTTCCCGCGGACAACGATCCCCCTTCGGTACCGCGTGTGCCGACCGCCCATGCAGGCAATACAGCAACTACTGCGTGATCGGGTGGGAGTTACTCCCGGTCATCTTAAAGCACACGCAGCGTCCGCACGTCCGGGGGTATGCGCCCCGTGGCGTATTCCTTTCGTCTGCGCAAAAGTCGCCCCGCCCGGATGCCGCTAGCCTGTGCGCCGCCCGTCCACTCGCGTCCGCTCTTGGGGACTTCATGACCGAACGGATACCGGAGCCGCTGTTCTGGTGCCTGGCAGCCCTGCTGCTCGCCGTCGTGGTGCTGCTGATACGCCAGCACGGCATCACCCGGCGCCAGCGCCTGCTCGCCGAGACGCTGGCCGGCGACGTGCGCGCACGCGAGGACGAGGTGCGGCACCTGGTGTCGGTCCGGCTGCCCGCGCTCGCCGACTCCCCGCACGACCCCGTCCCCGGCACCGGCCCGCTCGACCCACGCCTGGCCGGCACCGACTTCGGCAAGTGCCTCGACGGCGTGCTGGAGAGCTTCTCCGGCGCCGTGGCCCACGCCCAGGCCCGCGCCGACCAGTCCGCGAAGGCCGCCCTGAAGGCGTCGATGCACTCGATCCAGGCCCTCGCCAACGAACAGCAGGTCGCCATCGCCGAGATGCAGGACCGGCACGACCACCCCGACGTGCTGCGCGACCTGCTCGAAATCGACCACACCAACGCCCAGTTCGGCCGCCGCGCCCAGGCCATCGCCGTGCTGTGCGGTTCCTGGCCCGGACGCCAGCGCTCCACCTCCCCGCTGGTCGAGGTGGTGCGCGGCGCGACCTCCCGCATCCGCGACTACCGCCGGGTGCGCATCACCGGAGAGGTCGACATCGCCGTCGAGAGCCGTGCCGTGGAGCCGGTCGTCCTCGCCATCGCCGAACTCCTCGACAACGCGGCACGCCACTCGCAGCCCAACACGAACGTCGAGGTGGGCGTCAACGCGGTGCACAACGGCGCCTGCGTCATCGTCGACGACGCCGGGGTCGGCATGGATGCGCAGTCCGTGGCGAGCGCGACCGAACTCCTGACCGGCCGTCGCTCCGTCGACGTCACCCGGCTCGACGACCCGCCCCGGTTCGGCCTCGCCGTCGTCGGCGTGCTCGCCGTGCGCTACGGATTCAGCGTGTCCGTGGACACGCGGTCCCCCTACGGGGGCGTACGGGCCGTGGTGTTCCTGCCGAGTACGCTGCTCACGCACGCCGATCCCGCAGCGACGGAGGACCCCGCCGTCCCCGCCCCCGCCCCGGACCTGGAGACGGCCCCGTCCTCCGGCACGGACGACTCCGCGCCGCGCCCCGCCGAGGTCGTGGGGAGCACATCCGGGGGCCTGCCGAAGCGGCGGCGACGGACCCCCCGCGCGTCGCAGCCGGCCGCACCCGCCGCCGCCCCGGCCGACGAGGTCGAGCGCCGCTCCGCAGAGGAGAACGCCCGCCGGATGGGGGCGTTCGCCCGCGGCACCCGCTTCGGCCGGACCACGCAGGACTCGCCGGACGACGCCCGTGACACCGAGAACCACAGCACCAGCGACGAAGGGACCCCCCAGCCATGATCGAGCCCACGACCAACGAGCTGGGATGGATGCTCGACGACGTGCTGAAGGTGCCCGAGGCCCGGCACGCGATCCTGCTGTCCGCCGACGGCATGCTGCGCGCTCACTCGGCGGACATCGGACGTGACGACGCCGAGCGGCTCGCCGCCGGGCTCTCCGGCGTCCAGTCGATCAGCCGCAGCACCGCCGAGTTCTGCGGCACACCGGGCACCCCGTGGCGGCAGACGCTGATCGAGTTCGCGCACGGATACGTGTTCCTGGCCGCGGCCGGGGAGGGGGCCTACCTCGCCGTCTCCACCAGCCAGGACGTGGACATGGAGGCCGTCACCTACCGCATGCACAAACTGGTCGACCGGCTCGGCCGGGAGCTGACCAGCCCGGTCCGCCGGGACACCGGCCCGGTCGCGCACGGCGGCAGCCCGGCATGACGCCCCGGCGCCGCCCCGGGGAGCGGCTCGTGCGCTCGTACGTGGTCACCGACGGGCGCGCCCACCCGACCCGCACCGCCCTGGACCTGGTCACCCTGATGATCGCCACCGGTGATGTGCCGCCACCCGGGCTGAGCCCGGAGAAGCGCCGGATCCTCGAACTGTGCCGGCCAGGGGCGCTGTCGCTCGCCGAGGTGGCCGGGCATCTGGAACTGCCCGTCAGCGTCACCAAGGTGCTGGTCGCCGACCTCATGGACAGCGGCCATCTCGTCTCCCGCGCTCCGGTCCCGGCCGCCGCGCCGTCCGACACCCGCATCCTCCAGGAGGTCCTCGATGGGCTTCGCGCCCGCCTCTGACGTCTATCTGCGCAGCAGCGTACGGACCGCGGCCAAGCTGCTGATCGTCGGTCACTTCGCGGTCGGCAAGACCACGTTCGTCGGCGCGCTCTCCGAGATCCGCCCGCTGCGCACCGAGGAGGTCATGACGCAGGCGGGTGCGCTCGTCGACGATCTCGCCGGTACCACCGACAAGACCACCACCACGGTCGCGCTGGACTTCGGCCGGCTCACCCTCAACGACCGGCTGGTGCTCTACCTGTTCGGCACCCCGGGCCAGCAGCGCTTCACCGAGCTGTGGCAGGACATGACCCGAGGCGCGCTCGGCGCGCTGGTACTGGCCGACACCCGCCGCCTCAGCCAGTCCTTCGGCGTCATGGGGGTGCTGGAGGAGTTGGGGCTGCCGTACGCGGTCGCCGTCAACGACTTCGACGGTGCCCCGGTGTACGAGCTGGACGAGGTGCGCGAGGCCCTCGACCTGCTGCCCGAGACCCCACTGGTCCGCTGCGACGCCCGCGACCGCGTCTCCTCGACGCGGGCGCTGATCGCCCTCGTGGAGTACCTGCTGAACCGGACCGGCACCGGCGAACCGCCGGCCGGTTCCTGACCGGGCCGGGGACGCACCGGCCGCCTGACGAACCGCACCGGCGAATTGGAGCACGCGTGAGTGCCGTACCACCCCCGGGCTGCCCGGCCCACGAGTCCCTGTACGGGCCAGAGTTCGCCGCCGACCCGGCCGCCGTCTACCGGCGGCTGCGCGCGGCCGGGCCCTTCGCGCCCGTCGAACTGGCCCCCGGCGTCCGGGCCACGCTGGTGGTCTCCTACGACGCCGCCCTGCACGTCCTGCGCAGCCCCGAGACCTTCTCCAAGGACTCCCGCCGCTGGCAGGACCTCGCCGACGGCACCGTCCCGATGGACAGCCCGGTCGTGCCGATGATGGCGTACCGGCCCAATGCCCTGCTCACGGACGGCGAGGAGCACCGGCGGCTGCGCGGGGCGATCACCGACAGCCTCGCCCGGGTCGACCCCCACACCCTGCGCGGCTACGTGGAGTCCAGCGCGGACACCCTCATCGACCGGTTCGCGCCCGCCGGGCAGGCGGATCTGCTCGGCGAGTACGCACAGGTGCTGCCGCTGCTGGTGTTCAACCATCTCTTCGGCTGCCCCACCGAGTACGGGCTGCGGCTCGTCGAGGGCATGTCCGGGATCTTCGACGGCGTGGACGCAGAGAAGGCCAACGAACTGCTCAGCACGACCGTGGCGGATCTGGTGGCGCTGAAGCGGGCGAAGCCGGGCGCGGACGTGACGAGCCGGCTCATCGCCCATCCGGCCCGCCTCACGGACGAGGAGCTGGTGCACACCCTGGTCCTGCTGATGGGCGCGGGCACCGAGCCGCAGCAGAACCTCATCGCCAACGGTCTGCGGCTGCTGCTGTCGGACGACCGGTTCGCGGGTGACCTGTCCGGCGGCAGCATGCCGGTGGAGGACGCCCTCGACGAGGTGCTGTGGACGGACCCGCCGATGGCCAACTACGCGGTGCACTTCCCCATCCACGATGTCACCTACGAGGGCGTGCGGCTGCGAGCGGGCCACCCGCTCGTGGTCAGTTTCGGCGCCGCCAACACCGACCCCGCCCTGACGGCCGACCAGCGGGCGGGCAACCGCGCCCATCTGGCGTGGAGCGCGGGCCCGCACACCTGCCCGGCGATCAGCCCGGCCCGGCTGATCGCGGCGGTCGCGGTGGAAAAGCTCCTGGACCGGCTGCCGGACGTCGAACTCGCCGTGCGCGTCGCAGAGTTGGTGTGGCGGCCCGGCCCCTTCCACCGGGCTCTGGCCGCGCTGCCCGTGACGTTCCCGCCCGCCCCCGCGGCAGCGGCCACCGCGCCGGCCGCGGGCCC
>NZ_JBHUDX010000042.1:18982-23669 GCF_042678285.1 Streptomyces caeni | reverse complement strand
GGCCGACCGGCCGAGGAACGGCTGGGCCCGGCTGCTGGCGTGGTGGCGCGGTGAGTGACCCTGGAGACGGTCAGGCCAGGCGCACCGGAAGGGCCCGGTGGCCGTTCGAGATGAACGAGTCGACGGGCTCCAGCTCTTCCTCGGACACGGCGAGCCTGAGATCCGGGAACCGCTCGAACAGGGTCGGCAGCGCGATGCGCGCCTCCAGTCTGCCGAGCGGCGCGCCCAGGCAGAAGTGGACGCCGTAACCGAAGGCGAGGTGTTCCTTGTCGGCGCGGGTGACGTCGAAGCGGTCGGCGTCCGGGCCGTACCGCTCGGGGGCGCGCCCGGCGGCGGCGTACGCGGCCAGGATCGCCTCGCCCTTGCGGATCGACACCTCCTCGGGGCCGCCGAACTCGCTCATCGCCAGGTCCTCGACGGCGTACCGCAGAGGCAGGCTGGCGACGGGCGAATCGACGCGCAGAGTCTCCTCGATCACGTCGTCCCAGGACGCGCGGCCCGTGCGGACGTGCGCCAGCTGCTCCGGGTGGGTGAGCAGGGCGTGGACGGCGTTGTCGAGGAGGTTGACCGTCGTCTCGTGGCCGGCGCTGATCAACAGCACGAGTGTGTCGAGGAGTTCCTGCTCGGTGAGCCGGGTGTCCCCTTCCTCGTCACGGGCCGCGATCAGCCCGGAGGTCAGGTCGTCGCCGGGCGACTCGCGCTTGGACGCGACCAGTTCGCCCAGGGTGGCGTACAGCCGCCCGTAGGTGTCGGTGACCTCCTCCGGGCTCGCCGAGGTGTGGAAGATGCTGTCGACCAGGGACCGCAGCTCGGCGCCCTTCTCCTCCGGCAGGCCGAACAGCTCGCTGATCACCTGGATCGGCAGCGGGTAGCAGAACTCCTCGCGCAGATCGACGGGTTCGCCGGTGCGCCCGGCCTGGCCGACCCGGTCGAGCAGCTGCGCGGTGATCTCCTCGATGCGGGGCTGGAGCGCGGCGATCCGACGGGGAGTGAACGCCCTGGAGACGAGCCCGCGGAGCCGTTTGTGGTCGCCGCCGTACGCGGTGAACATGTTCTGCACCGCGACCCAGGTGTACAGCGGCCACTCGGGGGAGACCTTGCCGTCGATCCAGGTGGTCCAGTGCTGTCGCGGGTCCTTGGACACCCGGGGGTCGGTGAGCAGCCGTTTCAGCAGGTCGGCGTCGCTCACGGCCCAGGCCGGCACCCCGCCGGGGAGCTCGACGAGGGTCACCGGTCCCCGGGCGCGGATGCGTGCGGCCTCGCCGTGGATGTCACGACCGGTCGCGTCAATCACTATGGGGGTCGGGTTCCCCATCGGAGCCTCCCTGGCATTCGGACGTCCGTACGACGCGTCACCGTACGCGGAGGGGGAGCGCTGCCACGGGGGCGGGGTGCGGCGTTGCGTACGCGCGCAACTTCCCTGCGCGTGCAGGCAAGTTCACCCGGTGGGCCGGTCCTAGGGTGATGGGCGGATGGGGTGAGGAGGGGGTGAGGGGGAGGTCGGTTGTTCGGAAGCCTGGGAGGGCTTGTGTTCGGCAGGACGGACAGTGGGGCGCCGCGATGGATGCGCCCTTACAGCGCCGAGGTGCGGACGATGCCCGCGGGGCGGTGGTGGGACGCGGTCCGTGTGCCCCTCGCGCTCGGGGCGCGCACGCTGCAGCACCTCGGTGACGAGACCGGCGCCGTGATCAAGGACGGTTTCGGGGGCATCCTGTACTGGCTCGTGCTGCCGGACTCGGCGGACGGCTGGCGGCTGCCGGGGGTGCAGGTGCTCGGCTCGGGCTGCCATGTGGCCGTTCCGCCGCTGCACCGCACGACGGGACCGGGCCTGTACTGGCGCGTCCCGCCCTCCCGCGAACGCGAGTGCACCACCGCCCACCGCCTCCACTCGGCCCTGACCTCCCCCTGACCTGCCGTCGCCGGCCCCCGCCGGGCAGGGTCGCCGTCGCCGGCGGGGCCCGGCCGGCGACGGCTCGGCCTCGGCGGGCGAGGCCCGGTGGGGAGCCCCGTGCGGTGGGGCGTGGGGGCGGCGGAGGCCCGCCCGCCGAGGTGCGGAAGGGTGGTCAGGACGTGGCCGTGTCCGCGGTGGGGGACGGTGCGCGACGGCGGCGCAGCAGGCCCCGGCGGGGTTCCTGGTCCGGCAGCCAGCCGAAGGCGAGACAACTGCCCGTCGCGCCCAGCAGCAGGCCGATCAGGAAACCGCCCAGATTGGACGTGAGCCAGGTGCCCAGCGACAGCAGGATGCCGATGATCGAGTAGAACAGCCGCTGCTGAGGGTTGAAGAGGATCAGCAGACCGCACAGCAGCATCACCGTCGGCAGGAGATACCCCGCCAGCCCCTGCATGCCGATGTGCATGACCACCTTCAGCGACGCCTTCTCGGTGAGAAGGATCTCCGCCCCGCCCAACGCCAGCAGCAGCCCGCCCCAGAAGGGACGGGCCGCTCGCCACCGCCGGAAGGCGGTCCTTGCTCGGCCGCTCATCAGCAGCCCGTGTCGCTGAAGCGGAGCTTGAGCCCGGGCAGCTTGAACACGCCAGCCGTGGTCGCGTAGTTGGTCTGCCGCAGGTTGCCGATGTGCACGGTGTCGGCCTGCTGGCTGAAGACGCCCTTGGGGCCCTGGACCCCCGCCTTGTCCAGCGTGCTCGCGTCGTTGCCGATCTCGATGTTGTTGAACGCGGCGTCGCCGGACAGCTCGGTGGAGTCGGTGGTCAGATCGCTCGCGGTCACCTTCTCGGCACCGCTGCCCGCGGTGATGAGAAGGTTGGTGCCGCCCAGGTCGACGCTCTGGCACAGCTTGGTGAGCGTCGCGTTCTTGATCGCTGAGGTGATGACCAGTACCTGGCCGCCGGTGTCGCCGGCGTTCGGGCTGTCGTCGGCCATGTTGTCGAGAGCGCCGAACTGCTCGAATCCGGTGCCGTCGAGGTTCGTGGCGGTGACCGTGAACGGCATCCCGGAGATGGCGAACTGGACGCCGAGCGCGCCCTGGGCCGTGAGGATCATGAGTCCCGCGGCGATCGCGGTGGCAGGCACCGCCATCACCGCGGCGCGGCGCAGGCGGACCCGCCCGCGTCTCTCGGGCGACCCTTCGCCGGGGCGCTCGGGGGTGGAACCGGTGGACGCCGTGGCGTCCGGGGACGAGGCCATGTCTGCTCCTGGGCATAGTCAATGCAAGTAGGGCTTCGCTGGCACGTTGTCCTGGCGCGGACAGCTGCCGCGCGCACCTCCTCACACCTCCCGGCGTGTGCAAGGGCTTACTCGTGGCGCGGCAGTGGGCCGACGAGGAAGTTACCCGGGGTTACAGCGAGCGGTCAAGGGAGTTGTGGCAAAGAGGTGTCGATTGTGTGACGCCCGTGCGCGGGCTGCGTCCGGATCCGGACCGGCAATGGCCCGAATGTGCTTGCGCTTGTGCCTTTCAACACCAACTTGGTTGAAACTCCTTGACGTTGACGGTTCATCAGGTCTACAACTGCCACTGTTTTCCCACGGATCCGTGGCGCCGGATCCGTTCGCACGGAGCACGTCGCTCTCCCGGCCCGTCCTTCCAGGGCGTTGGTGACACCTCTGCACGCTCCGTGCGATGTACGGATCCTTCACACCGCTCGTGATCCTGTACCACCCCTCCGCGGCACCGGTACGGCCGCGTTCCCCTGTCCGCGGTCTGTTCCCCGTGCCCCGTTCGTCGCTGTTGGTCCGTCACGTACGGAGAAGGCGTCACGGACCGGCAGCGGCACACCACCCGCACAGGCCCTCACTTCGGAGAAGAGGCACCCCCATGCGTTCGACCCGATCCCTGCTCGCCGTCGCCGGCGCCGCCGCGGCCCTCGCCGTGGCAGCGGCCACCCCCGCCTCCGCGGACGGCACCGTGCTCACCACCGGCGGCGCGGGCGGCACCGCCGTCGCCGTCGGCGATGTCCTCGACGCGTCGCTCGCCAGCGGCACCGCGGCCACGCTCTACTCCAGCAGCACCGGCACCAGTGGCGTCACCTGCACGTCCTCCTCGTTCAGCGCCACCGTCACCGACAACCCGGCCGCGCCCGGCACCGCGACCGAGTCGCTCACCGGCCAGAGCTTCGACAGCAGCAGCTGCACCAGCAACGTCACCGGTGTCCTGAGCGTCTCCAGCATCAACGTCGACAACCTGCCCTACTCGACCTCCGTCACCTCCGGCGGCACGGTCACCGTCACCCCGGCCGCGGGCTCCACCATCCAGACCACGGTGAAGCTGCGCACCCTGCTCGGCACGATCACCTGCGTCTACCAGGCCCCGAGCCTGACCGGCACGGCGAGCAACGCCGACAACAGCATCACCTTCACCAACCAGCAGTTCACCAAGTCCTCTGGTTCGTCCCTGTGCTTCGCCAAGGGCTTCTTCACGGCGAAGTACGCCCCGGTCACCGACACCAGTCAGGGAAGCAGCCCGGTCTACGTCAACTGACGGCCGGCGATCCGGGTGGACGACCGCTTCCGGCGCTCCGCGGAGCCGGGGCGGTCGTCCTGTTCCGGTTGCGGGAGGGCGGCCGTCCTCATCCGCGCCGCCGGCGCAGCGCCAGCGCGGCACCCCCCCCCGCGAGCAGAGCCACCGCCGCGCCGCCGCCCGCCATCAGCGCCATCAGCGCCATCGTCGGGCCGCCGCCGCCGCCGGAACCGGAGCGGGACGCGGCGGCCGCCGCCCGGGTGCCCGGCACG
>NZ_JBHUDX010000042.1:2559-18956 GCF_042678285.1 Streptomyces caeni | reverse complement strand
AGGGTCGTCGCCGGGTCGTCCGGCACCGCCGGGGGCTGTGCCGGCGTGCCCCCGGTGTCCGAGGCGCCGGAGGCGTCCGCGGTGCCCGGGGTCCCGGACGTATTCGGGGTCCCGGAGCCACCCGGCGCACCGGATGCGCCCGACGCGGGGAAGACCACGTCCGAGCACGAGTAGTACGTGTCCGTCGTGCTCGAGTTCTGACAGATCGTGTAGAGGACGTGGTGCCCGGTCCGGTCCGCCGGGAGCTTCACCCCGATCCGGTGGGCGCCCTTGACCAGTGGCGGGTCCGTGACCTGGGCGAACGGCTTCGCCGGGAGATCGGACCAGGTCAAGGCCCTGGTGGGGTCGTACCCCTGTCTTGTCAGGAACAGCTTGAACGTGCCGGTGTGCGGGATCGTCGAGCCGTACGCCATGGTCAGCGACGCGCCCGGCGCGAGCCGTGTCGACGGCCAGTCGGAGCGCGCCAGGTCGAGGCCCCGGTAGGAAGGCAGCCCTCCGCTGCACAACGGCCGCTCGCTCTTCCCCCGGCTGTCGGTGCGCGAGAACGTGGCGCTGCCGCTGCGCCGCCGGGGACTCGACCGGGCCGCGCGACGCGCGGAGGCCGACCGCATCCTGGAGCGGGTCGGCCTCCTCGACGCGGCCCGCCGGCACCCCTGGCAGCTCTCCGGCGGAATGCAGCAGCGGGTCGCCATCGCCCGCGCGCTGGTCTGCCGCCCCGCCCTGCTGCTGATGGACGAACCGTTCGGCTCCCTCGACGCCCAGACCCACGAGGACCTGGAGGGCCTGCTCCTGGAGGTCCACCGCACGGACGGCGCGACGATCGGGTTCGTCACGCACGACATCGACGAGAGCGTCTACCTGGGCGATCGTGTGGTGGCCCTGTCCCCGGGCCCGGGCGCGCGGGTCGCCCTGGACCTCCCGGTCCCGCTCCCCGGCGCACGGGACCAGATCGCCACCCGTGGCCTGCCGGAGTGCGTGGCGCTGCGGACGCGGGTGGGGCGGGCGGTGCGCGGCGGGGGCGTCCGCGACCGGACCGGCGGCTGAGCGCCCCCGGTTCACGCGATGGTGGGAGCATGTCCCGCCGCGCGGATGTACCGCACCGGCCACGGGTAGGGCCCGGCCATGACGCAGCCGTTCGACCTTCCCCGCTTCTACACGCCGTACCCGGCACGGCTGAACCCGCATGTCGACGAGGCGCGCGCCCACTCCGCGCAATGGGCGCGGGCCATGGGCATGCTGGAGGGCTCCGGCATCTGGGAGCGGTCCGACCTCGACGCGCACGACTACGGACTGCTCTGCGCGTACACCCACCCCGACTGCGACGGCCCGGCCCTCTCCCTCATCACCGACTGGTACGTGTGGGTGTTCTTCTTCGACGACCACTTCCTGGAGACCTTCAAGCGCAGCCGGGACCGCGAGGGCGGCAGGGCCTACCTGGACCGGCTGCCGTCGTTCATGCCGCTGGACCTCGCGACGCCCGTTCCCGATCCGGCGAACCCCGTCGAGGCGGGGCTCGCCGACCTGTGGGCCCGCACGGTGCCGTCGATGTCGCCGCACTGGCGGCGGCGGTTCGCGACCGCCACCGCGCAACTGCTCGACGAGTCCCTGTGGGAGCTGTCCAACATCGACGAGGGGCGGATCGCCAACCCCGTCGAGTACATCGAGATGCGCCGCAAGGTGGGCGGTGCCCCCTGGTCGGCGGGGCTCGTGGAGTTCGCGACCGCCGAAGTGCCCGCCCGGGTGGCCGCGGCCCGGCCGCTGCGCGTGCTCATGGAGACGTTCGCCGACGCGGTCCATCTGCGCAACGACCTCTTCTCCTACCAGCGCGAGGTCGAGCAGGAGGGCGAACTCAGCAACGGCGTCCTCGTCCTGGAGACCTTCTTCGGCTGCGGTACGCAGCAGGCCGCCGACACCGTCAACGACATCCTCACCTCGCGGCTGCACCAGTTCGAGCACACGGCGCTCACCGAGGTGCCCGCGCTGGCCGTGGCGAAGGGGCTCACCCCGGACGAGGCGGCGGCCGTCGCCGCGTACACGAAGGGGCTGCAGGACTGGCAGTCGGGCGGCCACGCCTGGCACACCAGGTCCAGCCGCTACATGAACGAACGAGTCCGCTCCACGGAGCGACCCCTCGGCCCCACCGGCATCGGCACGTCGGCCGTCGATGTGCGAGGGCTGCTCGCCGACGCCGGGGCCGAGAGGCTGCGCGCGTACACCCATGTCCCCTTCCGGCAGGTCGGACCCTCGCTCATCCCCGACATCCACATGCCCTACGAGGTGGAACTCAGCCCTCACCTGGACGGCGCCCGCAGCCGCCTCGTGCCCTGGGCGCGGCGCACGGGCATGCTCCAGGAGGGCGTCTGGGACGAGGACAGGCTCGCGGCGTTCGACCTGCCGCTGTGCGCCGCGGGCCTGGATCCGGACGCGGCACCCGAGGCACTCGACCTCAGCTCACGGTGGCTGGCCTGGGGCACGTACGGCGACGACTACTACCCGCTCGTCTTCGGCCACCGCCGCGACCTCGCGGCGGCCGCGCTGTGCAGCGAGCGCCTGTCGTCGTGCATGCCCGTCGACGGCACGGAGCCCCCCGCACCGGTCAACGCGATGGAGCGCGGACTGATCGACCTGTGGGCGCACACCACGGCCGGGATGACCCCCGAGCAGCGGCGCCAACTGCGGGCCGCCGTGGACACGATGACCGAGGGCTGGCTGTGGGAGCTGTCCAACCAGCTCCAGAACCGCATCCCGGATCCCGTCGACTATCTGGAGATGCGGCGCGCCACCTTCGGCGCCGACCTCACCAAGAACCTGTGCCGCGCCGGCCACGGTCCCGCGGTCCCGCCCGAGGCGTACCGCAGCGGCACGCTCCGGGCGCTGGAGAACGCGGCCGTCGACCACGCGATGCTGGTCAACGACGTCTTCTCGTACCAGAAGGAGATCCAGTACGAGGGCGAGATCCACAACGCCCTGCTCGTCGTGCAGAACTTCTTCGGCTGCGACTACCCGACGGCCCTGCGCATCGTCAACGACCTGATGACCGGGCGCATGCGGCAGTTCCAGCATGTGGTCGCCCACGAACTGCCCGTCCTGTACGACGACTTGCGGCTGGGCGAGGAGGCTCGCGCCGTCCTGGACGGTTATGTCGCGGACCTGCGGCACTACATGTCGGGGATCCTGAACTGGCACCGCGGCTGCCACCGTTACGGTGCCGCCGACCTGGCCCGCCGCGTCCACGGCTTCGTACCGGACCTGGCGCCGGTCGTCGGCCGGCGGGCGGCAGCGGTGGCACGCTGAATGCACGGCGGGCCGCCGCGGAGGGTCCGCGACGATCTCCGCGGCGGCCCGGTCGGAGGCGGCGCGTGAGCTGGGCTGCACCCAGTCCGCGGTGTCGCAGCACATCGCCGCGCTCGAACAGGACCTCGGCGCACCCCTGCTGACCCGGCGTCCGGTCGTGCCCGCGGCGCTGCCGGGCCCGGAGGCCACCGGTGTCCCGGGCGCGGTCGCCGTTCCGCTCACGGCACCGCGTGCGGTCCACCGCACGGAACCGGTGCACGGCGGGGACCTGCGCGGAGCGGCGGCTGCCCTGGCCGAGCGGCTGCTCCGCGGTTCCCGCCGGTCCTCGTTTCCTCCCCGGACGCGAAACCGGCCGGGCGCACACCCGGCGGGTCTGGTGCCTCAGCCCAGATCGACGGAATCCGGTGATGAGGCGGTTCCGCGTGCCGCGCTGCAGGCGGCGACCTCACGGGCCAGGGCCAGCAGCTCCTCCCGGTCCGCCAGCTTCAGTTTGTTGCGGATGTTGTGCACATGGTTCCGCACGGTTCCCGCGGAGATGTAGAGCCCGTCAGCCACCGCGGAGTACGTGTGGTCCTGACCGAGCATGAGCAGGACCTGCTGCTCCCGTTGGGTCAGTGACGCCGCGTTGTTCGTGGTGTCGAGCTTGAGCGACAGACATGCCGCGAGGTTGACGATGCGCTCGTTGCCCGTGCTCGCGGGCATCACGCCGGTGGCCACGCCGGCCGGCTCCTGATCAGCCGCTGCGGAGGCCGGTTTCTCGCCGGCGCTCCGCTTCCCGATCTCAAGCGCCAGTATGAGCACCAGCGTTGCCACGAGCGCCCAGGCGAGGAGCAGGGGAAGGCGGATCAGCGCTTCTCCGTTCACCATCCTGTTCGCCGCGATACGGAGTGCGATCAGGCTGACGAAGACTCCCGCCCCGCCGATCGCGCCCGGCACGCCGTGGCGTGCCGTCATCCGGAAGACGAGGAGCGGCAGCGCGGCGACGGGCGTGGCTTCCGGGTCGGGGAGGAAGACCACGAACACCATCAGGGCGAGAACGATGTCGAACCAGTGGGAGCCCGCGGCGAGCTTGACGAGCTCGTCGCGGGACAGACGGCTCTGGAGGGCCAGGGACATCAGCAGCGACCAACCGATCCCGGTGACCGCGGCGGTGACGGCCACCCAGGCCGCCAAAGGCTCGAAGGCGATGGTCATCGCCACGAGCAGGACGCCCACGGCCAGACGCAGCACGGAGGCTACGCGCTCGGTTCTCAGAAAATTCCGGCAGGCGTTGCGCTGAGCGTCGGTCATCTCTTCCTCCCAGCACCTCCGGATCCCGACGTGGACGCAGTATCCAGAGAAAATCTACGTGTGTATAGGCGCGCGTTCATGGATTCTGGACGTAAGCACAAGGTCTCCTCGAGTGGTCGCCGTCACATGAGGAGCCGCCATGAATCACGCCAACAGTGGCAAGCGGGCCGAACTTTCCCCGTCCGCGTCGAGTCGCCGTGCCCTGCTGAGAAGCCTGGGCGCGGGTGGGTTGGCACTGGGCCTGACCCCCCTTGTCGCGTCGAGCGCGTCCGCCGCCTCGGCAGGGACCCTCCAGAACAGCCGAGCCGTCACCAGGGGCAGGGCGACCCTGCTGACCGTACTCCAGACGGCGGACTTCCACGGTCAGCTCGACACCCACGACGAGTTCTTCTGGGAGAACGACAAGCCCGCATTCCGCCGTACCGGCGGCTTCGCCCGGGTCCAGACGCTGGTCAACCAGGTCCGCGCGCAGAACCCGCAGGGCACGATCACGGTCGACGCAGGGGACTGCTTCCAGGGCAGCGGCTGGGCCGCCCTCAGCCGCGGCGAGGCGATGGCACCCCTGATGCGGCACCTGCACTACGACGCGGTGATCCCGGGCAACTGGGAGGTCGTCTACGGCAAGAGCCAGTTGCTGAAGGTGATGAGTGCGTACGGCGCGCCCGTGGTGTGCTCCAACATGTTCCACGACGAGGACGGTCGGCTGGGGGACTACCTGTTCGCGCCGGTGCACGTGCGGGAGTTCGCCGGTGTACGCGTCGGGTTCCTGTCGTTCAACGACCCCATGGTGCCGACCCGCCAGGACCCGTCGTACAGCGTCGGCATCAAGTTCACCTTCCCCGAGTACAACGCCGCCGAGTGGATCAGGTACCTGCGTGAGGACCGGCAGTGCGCCGTGGTCTTCGCGGTCACCCACATGGGCATCGCCCAGCAGGTCGACCTGGCCGGCCGGGACTGCATGCGGGGCGTGGACTACGTCCTCGGTGCCGACACCCACGAGCGGATCCGTGAGCCGATCAAGGGGACGTACGCGTCTGTGACCGAGCCAGGGGCCTTCGGCTCGTTCGTCGGACGGCTGGACCTGGTCGTGGAGAAGGGCCGGATCAAGGACGCGGCGTACGACCTGGTGGAGGTCGCGGAGTCGCGGTATGCCGAGGACCGTGCCATGCGCAGGGTCGTGCGCCGGGTGCAGGCGCCCTACAAGAAGGAGCTCTCCCAGGTCCTGGGCAGCACCGCGACGCCGATCATGCGCTACTACCCGATCGAGACCCCCATGGACAACCTGGTCACCGACGCGCTCTTCGAGATGACGGCCGAGGAACTGGCCAAGCAGGGCAAGACCCTCGACGTGGCGCTGTCCAACGGGTTCCGGTTCTGCCCGCCCCTGGTGCCGAAGAACGGCGGGACGGCCCAGATCACCCGCGAGTACCTGTGGAGCATGCTCCCGGTGAACGCCGGGGCCCGGGTCGGGAGCGTGCCGGGCAGGCTCCTGAAGGCCTGGATGGAAAAGGAACTCAACAACGTCTTCGCCGCGGACCCCGTGGAGCGCTTCGGAGGCTGGGTCGTGCGGATGAGCGGTATGAAGGTGAACTTCACGGCCGGCAAGCCGATGGGGCAGCGGGTCAACAGCATCGAGATCGGCGGGCAGCCGCTCGACGTCGACCGGAGCTACACCTTCGCCGCCTGTGAGCGCGGAGGGGACCCGGTCGACGTGCTGTGCCGCATCAAGGGCGTGTCGGACCGCACGGACCTCGCCTTCACCCTCCACGACGCGGTGGAGCGCTACCTGCACAGGCACTCGCCCGTCGCGCCGAAGCAGGAGGGCCGGGTCACCGCCACCGACCTGCCGTCCACCACGCTCGGCCAGCTGCCCGGGACCAGTTACCGGTTCCGCTGAGCCCGTACGTCCTGTTCGTCGACGTCGGCCCACCGCCGTGCCATGCCGGTTGCGGGCCCGTCGAACCGTCGGCGGACCTCGTGGAAGAGCGTCCAGGGGGGTGTCCATGCGGGTGTCCAGCGGCGTCCAGGCGGGCGTCCAGATCTCCAAACACTCTGTCTATGGAGGCCGGCCGGGGATTCGTGGTCTTCTCTGCCGAGCGCGCCGCCGGACTTCGGGCGGTGCAGATTCGCAGGGGAGAGCGCTATGACCGGCCTGGTGGGCACCTTGAGCAACGCCACGCATCATCTGGGCGGAGTCCGCCGTGCCCGCACCGGCCCGTGCCGTTCCTCCGCGGTACGGGGAGCCCGGCGGTGATCAGCCGACTCGGCCCGCTGCTGCTCGCCTCGGGCGTCGGGCTCGCGCTCACCGCGACTCTCCTGTGGGCGTTCGCGGCCCGCGCGTCCCGACTGACCGTCACGGCCCGCAAGCTGACCTGGGGCGCGCTCGGTTCAGCCGCGGCGACGATGCTGGCGATGGAGTGGGCGCTGGTCACGAACGACTTCAGCGTCCGCTACGTGGCCGAGCACAGTGCCCGCGAGGTACCGCTCTAATACCGGATGACCGGCCTGTGGAGCGCGCTGGAGGGCTCCCTCCTGCTGTGGCTGCTGATTCTCGCCGCGCTCGCCGCGATCATGTCGCACGTCGTGCCGCGCCGCGCCGCCGAGCTGCACCCCTGGGCGATGGCCGTCATGACGTCGGTTCTGACGTTCTTCTTCGGCGTGGCGCTGCTGACCGGGAGGGCCTTCGCCAGGGTGTCGCCGGTGCCCGCCGACGGTCCCGGTCCCAATCCGTTGCTGCAGGACCACCCGTTGATGGGTGTGCATCCGCCGTTGCTGTACCTCGGCTACGTCGGTTTCACCGTGCCCTTCGCCTACGCCGTGTCCGCGCTCGTGACCGGGCGCCTCGACCGTGACTGGCTCGTGGTGAGCCGTCGGTGGCTGCTGGTGGCGTGGGCGGCGCTCACCGTCGGCATCACGATGGGCGCCTGGTGGTCGTACGAGGTGCTCGGCTGGGGCGGCTACTGGGCCTGGGACCCGGTGGAGAACGCCTCGATCCTTCCGTGGTTCACCGCCACCGCGCTGCTGCACTCGGTGATGGTCCAGGAGCGGCGTTCCATCCTGCGCATCTGGAACGTCGTCCTCGCGGCTTCGACGTTCCTGCTCGTCCTCATCGGCACGTTCATCACCCGCAGCGGGGTGCTGGCGAGCGTGCACGCGTTCACGCAGTCGGCGCTCGGCCCGGTCCTGCTCGGCTACATCGCCGTGGTGGCGCTCGGCGTGGTCGTCCTGCTGGTGTGGCGCGGGGACCGGCTCGGCCCGGTCAGCAGGATCGAGTCCACGGTCAGCCGCGAGTCGGTGTTCCTGGTCAACAACGTGCTGTTCGTGGCGCTCGCCGTCACGGTGCTGCTCGGTACGACGTTCCCGCTGCTCGTGGAGGCCGTCAGCGGCGACCGGGTGAGCGTGGGCGCTCCGTACTTCAACCGCATGGTCGTGCCGCTCGCCCTGGCCGTGGTCCTGCTCATGGGCGTGGGCCCGGTCCTGCCCTGGGATGGGCGCGAGGCGTCCGCGGCCCTGCGGCGGCTCCGGTTGCCCGCGCTGACCGGCCTGGGCACGGTTGCGGTCCTGGGCGGGGCGGGGCTGCCGCATCCCGGCACGATCGTGGCCTTCGGGCTTGCCGCCTTCTCCGTCACCGCCGCTGCCGGTACGGCCCTCCATGACGTGCGCAAGGTACGGGCCGCGGGCGAGCGGACCTGGCTCTTGGCCGCCGTGCGTGCCGTGCGGGGCAATCGGCGCCGCTACGGCGGGCTGATCGCGCACGTGGGCATCGTCCTCGCGGCGGTGGCCGTGGCGGGCTCGTCCTCGTATGCGTCGACCGCCGAGCGGACGCTGCGTCCCGGCGAGAGCATCACCGTGGCCGGGCACACCGCGACCCTGGTCCGGGTCGAGCGGCAGCGGACGCCGCGTTTCATGCAGGTCCGCGTCCTGACCGAGCTGTCCGGCTCGGACCGCCGCCTCGGTGTGTACACGCCGGCGCTGCGGTTCTACCCCTCGATGAACGAGGCCATCGGGCGGCCGTCGGTGCGTACCGGGCTCACCTCGGACGCCTACCTGACGGTCTCGTCGGCAGCGCCCGACGGCTCGACCGCGACGGTGCGGCTCACCGTCACCCCGCTGGTGGTGTGGCTGTGGGCGGCCGGTGTGCTGGTGGCATGCGGTGCGCTGTTCGCCGCGCTGCCGCGCCGCCCGAGGAAACGGTCCACCGCCGCGGCCGGGGAATCCCCGGCCGGCGTCGAGAGCACCGCTGCGGACTCCGCGGACTCCGCGCCCGGTGCCGCGGCGGTCTCGGAGGACGGCGCCTCCGCGGAACTGTCCGGGGTGGAGCGGTGACGGCGGCTCCCCCCGAAACCGTGGAACGGGCGGCGGCCCCCGCCCCCGGCCGGCGTCCGCGCATGTGGCGCTGGGGCGTTCTGGCACTCGCGGTCGTCGTCGTCGCCACCGTCGTGACGGTGCTCGGCACCGGCATCGGCCGCGATCCGTCCATCGTGTCGTCGCGACTGGTCGGCCACAGTGCGCCGCCGCTGGCCGGACCCACGATCGACGGGGGACGCTTCGACCTCGCCGGGCAGCGGGGAAGCGTGGTCCTCGTCAACGTGTGGGCCTCCTGGTGCGGACCGTGCCGGGAGGAGCATCCGCTGCTGGTCGAGGCCTCGCGCGACCTGGCCCCGCGCGGGCTGGTCGTCGTCGGTGTCAATACCAAGGACAAGGCGGCCGACGCGCGTGCGTTCCTGCGCGAGATGGGCGGCGCGCCGTATCCGAGCGTCGACGACCGGGAGGGCAGGCACGCGGTGGAGTGGGCGACCTTCGGCGTTCCCGAGAGCTTCGTCGTCGACCGCGCCGGCATTGTCCGCGCCCACGTCGCCGGGGAGGTGAGCGCCCAATGGATCGACCAGAACGTCGTGCCACTGCTGGCAGGCTGATCCGGCTCTCCGGGCGCAGCCCCGGCGGTACGGGGGTTAGCCCCCGGGGACGGCGAGGACGCCGGGTGACGCTGGCGGCGGTGCTGATCCTGCTGGCGCTGGCGGGCTTCGGGCTCGTCCGGTCCGCCGACTCGGCCGGGCCGAAAACGCGCGCGCAGGTGGCGCACGAGGTGGCCGCCTCGCTTCGCTGCCCGACGTGCCAGGGGCTGTCGGTGGCCGAGTCGGACTCGCCACTGGCGCAGAGCATGCGGCAGATCATCGACCAGCAGGTGGCCCAGCACCGCAGTCCCGGGCAGATCCGCGGCTACTTCGTCCAGCGCTACGGCGACTGGATCCTGCTGGCACCGCCGGCCGGCCACCTGGGGTGGGTGGTGTGGGCGGCGCCCGCCGTGGCGGTCGCCGTGGGACTCGTCGTCGCGAGCCGGCTCCTGGGCCGCCGGCGGCTGCCCCGGGCGGTGCGCTGGTTCTCGGCGGTTGCGCTGTTCGCCGCCGCGTCGGGTGTGCTGGTGTGGAGCAACCTCGGTGAGCGCGGTGCGGGCGGCCTGCCCACGGGGAACGTACCGGTCGCGGCCGGCTCCGGCACCACGGAGCGCTCCGCGGCGCCGACCGGTGCCGCACCGGGTCCGCCGGCCCCGACGGACACCGCGGCGGATCTGGGGGCCATGGAGGCGGCGGTCGCGCGGCAGCCCGACAACGCCTCGGCCCGTCTGGCGCTGGCGTCGGCGGCCCTGCGCGTCGGCCGGCTCGAGGTCGTGCGCGCCCAGGCCGAGGCCGTGCTGCGGGAGGATCCGGACAACGTCGACGCGCTGCTGTTGCTCGGGCTGTCCCCGCTCTCGCGGACCGATCCGGAGGCCCTCGCGGCCATGCGGAAGTTCCTGCGGCTCGCGCCGCCGGACCACCCCGGAGTCCCGGTGGCCCGCGCCGTCACGGAGGGCGCGTCGTGAGCCGCTCCGCCATGAGCCGGCGTGTCGCGGTGCCGCTCGCCGTCGTCGTCGCGGCACTGGCCGCGGGCGGGTGCTCGGCGGATCCCGCCCCGGCCCCTCCGCCCAGCGGTCCGCCCACGGCGGACATGCGTGTCGGCCTCGTGGAATGGGGGTTCACGATGTCGGCGTCGACCCTCCGCGCCGGTCCGGTGCGGCTGACGGTCACCAACGCCGGTTCGACGGCCCACGACCTCGAGGTTCTCGACGGTCACACCGTCCTGGGGAAGACCGCCTCGCTTTCCCCCGGTGCGGGGCAGACGCTCGAGATCGATCTGTCGGGGCACTCCGAAGTCACCTTCCTCTGCACACTGCCGGGCCACCGGGCTCAGGGCATGGTGCGCGAGGTCAGGGTCGTGCCACCCCGCGCCGTGTCAAGCACGCAAGGAGCCACGAACACATGACGGAACAGCCGAACATGCCGTCGGGGGACGCCGGTCACGACACAGGGAGGCCAGCCGCCTTCTTCGAGCCGGAGCGGTATTCATGGCCGCCCGACCCGGTGCTGGTCTGGCTCTTCGTGATCTGCGTCTTCGCTTTCGGCGGGCCCCTGACATGGCTGGCGGTGCGACGATGACCGTGATCGACACGCGCTCGGGCGGCGCCGGCCGGCCGGCGCACGAGCCGGTAGCCGGGACCGACCTGCCGCCGAGACCGGAGCCGGGCGTGAGGGTGGAGCGCGGTCTCATCCGCGCGCACGCCATCGCCGGGCTGATCGGCGTGCTGGGCGCCGCGGTCTTCGGCATCCTCGTCGCCGCCAAGTTCAACAACCCCGACTTCCTGGGCAGGTCGCCGGTCACCACCTGGGGGCGGCTGCGCTACGCGCACGTCCAGGGGATCCTGTACGCCTGGCTGATCAACGGCTTCATCGCCTTCGCCTACTACGCGGTCCCGACGACATCGGGCCGCCGGGTGCTGAGCCGGACGCTGGGCTGGTGGCTGTTTTGGGTGTGGAACATCGCAGTCGTCCTGCTCGGCTGGATCTTCGTACTGATCGGGTACAGCCAGTCGGTCGAGTGGGGCGAGTTCCCGGTCGCCGTCGACGTCGTCACCGTGTTCGCCTTCATCGGGTTCGGCGCCCAGTTCGTGGCTCCGTACCTGCGCCGCCGGGACGCGCGCCTGTACGTCTCCAGCTGGTATCTGCTGCTGGCCTTCACGTTCAGCCCGGTGGTCTTCGTCATCGGCCAGTTCGTGCCCGAGTACTTCGCTCCCGGCGCCCTCGGCGCCGTGCTGTCGGGGCTGTGGATCCACGACGCGGTCGGCCTGCTCGTCACGCCGCTGGCGCTGGCGATCGCCTACTACGTGATCCCGGTGACGACCAACCGTCCCGTCTACAGCCACTTCATGTCGCTGGTCGGGTTCTGGGGCCTGGTGTTCTTCTATCCCCTCAACGGGATCCACCACTACGTCTTCTCGCCCATCCCCATGGAGGCGCAGAAGGTCGCGATCATGGCGTCGGTGTTCATGGGCCTGGCCGTCCTCGTGGTGGTCACGAACCTGCTGCTCAGTCTGCGCGGCTGCGCCCGGCTCACGGTGTCGAGCCTGCCGCTGCGGTTCGTCTGGACCGGGATCGTCTTCTACCTCCTGGTCTCGATGCAGGGGGCGTTCCAGGCCGCGATGCCGGTCCAGGAACAGATCCACTTCAGCGACTGGGTGATCGGGCACGCGCACCTGGCCATGGCCGGGTTCGCGACCTTCGTGATCATCGGCGGTCTGCTGCACCTGTGGCCGCGGGTGGCCGGCCGGCCCGTGCACGCCCGCTACGCGAACCTCGCCTACTGGATCGGCACGATCGCCCTGGTCACCCTTGTCGCGGATCTGACGGCGGCCGGCCTGCTGCAGGCGGGCTCCTGGACGAACGGCGCGCCGTGGATCGAGAGCGTCGTCGTGTCCAAGGTGCCCTGGCTGCTGCGCACGGTCAGCGGCACGTTCCTGGCCGCGGCGTTCGTGCTGCTCCTGATGGCCGTCCTCACCGAGCCGGCGCCGGGCGACGCCGAAACGAACGTACCGATGTCCGGTGAGTCGGAGCACGAGCCGGTGGAAGTGGAGGCAGGCCGATGAGCGACCCGGAAGAGCCGGACAAGCCCGAGACACCGGATGAGCCGCAGCATTCGGACGCTCCGCAGGAGGACGGGCCGGGGCACGAGGCACCGCGCTGGATGCGCTTCCTCGAACGCGGCACCACGGTCATGCTGCTGGGCGGGCTGGGGTCGCTCGTGCTGTCCTTCCTCACGCTCGGCGTCCTGCCGCTGGGCGAGCTGAGCGACGAGGTCAAGAAGGACACGCCGTCCTCCTACCGGCCGATGAACCAGCTCGAACAGACCGGATTCACCGTCTACAAACGGGAGGGCTGCGCCTACTGCCACTCGAATTTCGTCCGCAGCACCACCTCGGACGTCCGGCGGTTCGGCGCACCGGCCGAGGCGTGGGAGTACCAGGACCAGTACCCGCAGCAGTGGGGGACCCGGCGGGTCGGCCCGGACCTGTCCCGCGAGTCCGGCATGCGGACGGACGCATGGCAGTACGCGCACCTGTACGACCCGCGCAGCACGGTGCCGCAGTCCGTGATGCCGCCGTACCCGTGGCTCTTCCAGAAGAAGGCCGACGGCGAGCTCGTTCCCACGCAGGAGGCACGCGGCCTGGTCGCCTACCTCAACTTCCTCGGACGGGCGATGCGGGAGTCCGGACCGCAGACGAAAACGGGCAGCGACGCCGTCAACGGCGTCATGAGCCATGAGGGGCACTGAGAACAGATGTCGAATTTCCTGATGGACCTCCTGCTGGTGCTTGGTGTCGCCCTCGTGGGGATGTTCCTGACCGCCGGCCTGGCCAGCCCGCGTTTCCGTGCCGCCCTGCAACGGCCCGCCGAGGACATGCTCCAGCGCGACCGCAGGCAGTGGGGCGAGCACCCTGGAAGGGAGAATGGTGCGCGGTGATGGGCAGATTCCTCCGGTTGGCGCTGGTGCCGGGGACGGCCGTGCTGGCCACCGCCGCCGCCTGGACCACTTTCCACGCCTTGACCGACCGTGAAGCAGCGCCGGTGCACGTCCACACCATGTCCATGGGCGTGCAGCGCAACGAGCAGAAACTGGTGGCCCCCCAGCCGGCGGCGTACAAGGGCCTGATCTCGCGCGGTGCCCGGGTGTACGCGGCCAACTGCTTCTCCTGCCACGGGGGCGTCGGCAACGGCCACGGCCCGCTGGCGGCGAACCTGTCCACGCCGGCCCGTGACTTCACCGACTCCGACTGGATGTCCTCGCAGTCCGACGGCGTGTTCTTCACGTCCGTGCAGCGCGGTGTCCCCGGCACGCCGATGCCGGCGTTCACCGGCCGGCTGTCCAACGCCGACATCTGGGCGGTCGTCGCCTACATCCGGGGGTTCTCCCCGACCATACGGCTGGACAGCGCCCCCGGCGGCGCGCCCGACGACTCGGGGAACAGCGGCCTGGGCAAGCAGCTCTACGAGGAGCAGTGCGCGGGATGCCACGGCCAGTCCGGCGACGGGAAGGGGGCGGCCGCGTCGTCGATGCGGACGCAACCGCGCAACCTGTCCGACCAGGACTGGCAGGCGGGCCGCAGCGATGGGCAACTCGCCCACACGATCCAGCAGGGCCTGCCGGGGACGGCCATGCCCGCGTTCGGCGGCGACCTGACCGCCGACCAGATCGACGCGGTCGTCGGCTACCTGCGCCGGCTCGCCGACGGAGTCGAGCGGCCCAACCCCGTCTCCGGATGGGCCCAGGAGAACTACCTTGCCTACTGCGCCTCCTGCCACGGCGTGAACGGCGACGGCAAGGGGGTCGCCGCGGGCCGCCTGGACCCGGCACCGCGGGTGTTCCGCAATCCGGCCTGGATGGCCGGCCAGACCGACCAGGCGCTGGCGAACGCCATCAAGAACGGCCGGCCGGGAACCGCGATGCCCTCCTTCGGCGCGGTCCTGACCGACCAGGAGATCGCCGTACTCGCCGACTACCTGCGCGCCTTCGCCGGCTCCGCGGCGATTCCCGGAGCCGACTCCGCCTACCGATACGACCCCGAAGCAATCAACGACTCGCCGGCCGCGCCGAGGTGAAGCAATGAGTTCAGTGAACAGACGCCGTCTCCTCATCGGAGGGATCGCCGTGCCGGCCGCAGCGCTGATGGCTGGTGGCGGGTACCGCCTCTTCGGTGGCGCGGACACGGCCTCCGCGGCCGACAGCGTGCTGCGCGCCGGGGACCTCAAGATGCCACCGGGCACGCCCTTCCGGCTCGTGGCGCTGTCCGGCAAGGGGCCGATGGGACAGACCTACGACCGGCCGCCGAACTACGAGACGCCGGCCGAGCGCCTGATCGGGCGGGAGAACTACCCCTACACCGACAACGACTACTACTACGTGCGTTATCGGGAGGCCACCGTCCTCCAGCTCAATCCGGACAACTACCGGCTGACGATCGGCGGCGCGTCCGCGGCCAACGAGATCACGCTGTCGCTCGACGACCTGCAGGCCCGCGCCACCACCACGGTCGGCGCGGTGGGCATGTGCTCCGGCGAGGGCCGCGGCCTGCACCACCCGATGATCCCGGGAATGCCGTGGACCAAGGGCGACCTGTCGTGCGCCGAGTGGACCGGGGTGCGGATCTCGGACCTGCTGAAGGAGGTCGGTCTCAAGGACGACGCCAAGTACGCGTCGTTCGGCGCCGGCCGCCAGCTCAGCCTGACCAAACCGGAGTACTGGCGCACGTATCCGCTCGCGAGCGTGCAACAGAACCCCGACGCGATCCTCGCCGTCAAGATGAACGGGGAGGACATACCGCTCTGGAACGGCTACCCGGTCCGCCTCGTCGTGCCGGGCACATGGGCGCCGACCTGGACCAAGCAGGTCGTCAGCCTCGAGATCGCGGCGACGCCGCACCCGATGGAGTGGTCCGGGCGTCCCATCACGCCCAACAAGCTGAGCGTGTTCTCGATGATCTCCACGCCCACCGACGGCACGCGGATCCCGTTCGGCCGGAAGGTCGAGATCACCGGCGTCGCGTTCGACGACGGCTCCGGCATCACCAAGGTGGAGATCAGCCAGGACGACGGGCGTACCTGGCAGCCGGTCACCCTGGACAGGTCGTACGGCAAGTACACCTGGCGGGTGTGGCGGGCGCAGATCGGGTTCTCCGGCCGCGGCGAACAGCGGGTGCTGAGCCGGGCGACGAGCGCCGACGGCAAGGTGCAGCCGCTGGAGCCGGACCCGGAGAAGCTGGCGAACGGCGGCCGCAAGGAAACCGCCTCCCGCACCTTCGCCGCTGTCTACGAGGTGGTCTGAGCCATGGCGAAACGTGGACTGTGGATGATCCCGGCGGTCGTGCTGCTCGGCTCCGCCGGCGCCCTCGGCGTGTACGCGGTGACGCGGCCGGACGCCCTGCCCGCCGTCGAGGCGGGGCAGGCCGGCCTGGGCCAGTACCCGCAGGCGGACTTCACCCTGGCCGAGGGCAGCGGGAAGGGACTCGTCGAGGCCTACTGCACGGCGTGCCACTCGCTGGCGCCGATCGTGACCCACGGCGGGTTCACCGCGAAGCAGTGGGCCAAGGAGGTGGACAAGATGCGCACCAACTACGGCGCCCCCATCGACGACGCGACGGCCGCCCAGATCACGAGCTACCTGCAGACGCACTACACCGTCCCCCCGCCGCTGCCGTTGAAGGGCACGGCGGGCGACGTCTACGGCAAGCCGGGCAGCTGACCGATGACCGCCGTACCGTCCTTCGAGTCCGGTCCGTCCGCCGGGCTCGTCCTGCAGCTGACCGCCGTCCGCCGGCACTACGGCGAGGTCGCCGCGCTCGCGCCGACCAGCCTGGCGCTGGCGCGTGGTACGGCCACCGTGGTGACCGGCCCCAACGGCTCGGGCAAGACCACGCTGCTGCGGCTCGCCGCCGGCCTGCTGCGGCT
>NZ_JBHUDX010000042.1:1242-2532 GCF_042678285.1 Streptomyces caeni | reverse complement strand
TGGCGGGAGGGAACGGCGCCCGGGCGGCGCAGCGCGCGGAGGAGGAGATCGCCGACGTGCTCGGCCTGACCGGCGAGCCGAGGGCGGCGGCCCGGGTCCGCGCCCGCGAGGCGCTGGCCGCCGTCGGCCTGGAGGACTCGGCCGGGGCCCGGGCGGGGACGCTGTCCGCGGGCCAGCGAGCCCGCCTCACCCTGGCGATCGCCCTCGTCTGCCGCGCCGCCCTCGTCTGCCTCGACGAGCCGACCGCGCACCTCGACGAGACCGGGTCCGCGCTCGCCGGCGACGTGCTGCGGCGGCTGCGGGCGCGCGGCGCCGCCGTGCTGGTCGCCACGCACGACCCGGCGTGGACCGCGTGGACCGCGGACGCGCATCTCCGGCTCGCGCGAGGCCGTCTCGAACAGGTCGCGGAGGAGGCAGCGTGCCCGTGACAACCGTGGCCCGCCTGGTCGCTCGCGAAGTGCGCGTCGAGCTCGCCGGGCACGAGTCCTCGATCACGGTGTTCCCGTTCGTCGTCGCGGGCGTGCTGCTGGCCGGGCTGGCGTACGGGCCGGTGCCGCGGGTGCTGGAGGCGGTCGCCCCCGGCACGGTGTGGATCGTGGTGCTGTTCGCCGCCGCCCCGCTGGCCCGCGGCGTCGCCGCCGCGGAACGCGACGAGGGCGCCTGGGACCTGCTGCGCGGCCTGGCCTCGCCCGGGCAGCTGCTCGCCGGGAAGATCCTGGGGCTGTGGCTGCCGCTCACGATCGCGTGGGCGATCGTGAGCGCTCTGGTGACGCTGGTGTTCCCGGCCCCGCTGCCGGCGGCGGCGCTGGTCGCCGGGCCACTGGGCACCCTGGGCCTGGCCGGGCTCGTCGTGGCGTTCGGCGCCCTGCTCGTCGGCACGCGCCGCCGCGTCGGCCTGCTCGCGGTGCTGCTGCTGCCCGCCGGGCTGCCGGTGCTGCTGGCCGGCACGGCGGTGGGCAAGCCGGGCGTCCCGGCACTGCCGTGGCTGGTCCTGCTGACCGCCTATGACCTGCTCGTGTCGGTCGCCGTCTGGGCCGTCCACCCCGTCTTGCTGGAGGAATGACATGCGTGGATCGCGTCTCGAACGTGCCGTAGGCATCGCCTCGGGCACCGCCGCGGCGGTGGCGCTGCCGCTCGCCCTCGTCATCGCGCCCCACGACGCGTACCAGGGCGACGCGCAGCGGCTCATGTACGTTCACGTGCCGGCCGCGTGGGCGGCGTATCTGTCGTTCGCGGTGGTCGCCGTCGCCAGCGCCGCCTACCTGATCCGCCGTGACCTGCGCTACGACC
>NZ_JBHUDX010000042.1:0-1232 GCF_042678285.1 Streptomyces caeni | reverse complement strand
CCGCCGAGCTCGGCGTCGGCCTGACCGCGCTGGCGATCGTGCTGGGCAGCCTGTGGGCCAAGCCGACCTGGGGCACCTGGTGGACGTGGGACCCCCGGCTGGTGACCACCGTGGTCCTGCTCCTCGTCTACATCGGCTACCTCGGCGTGCGCGGGCTGGCCGAGGATCCGCACCTGAACGCGCGGCGTGCCGCCGCCGTCGGCGTGCTCGCGGTCGTCAACGTGCCGGTCGTGCACTTCTCGGTCGTCTGGTGGCGGACGCTGCACCAGCCGCCGACCGTGCTGCGTCCCGGAGGCCCCGACGGAGCGCTGCCGACGATCATGTTCGTCACGCTGATCGCCGCGGTCGTCGCGTTCACGCTCGCCGCGGCGTGGGTGTGGATGCGGCGCGTCCGTCTCCTCGGCGAGCAGGCGATGCCCGCCGCGCCCGAACCCGGGAACGAGACCGAGCGGCCGCTGGTCGAGGTCGTCGTGGTTCCCCGCCTGGAGCCGGGAGGCGAACGGTGATCTACCTACTGATCGGCTATCTCACCACCGCGGTGTTCTGGGCGGGTTACCTCGCCTGGGTCGTGGTGGGGCCCTCGCAGCGAAGGAGCCGGTGATGCGGCTGTCGACGCCACGCGCCCGGCTCGCCGTCGTCGGCGTCGCCGCGGCCGGCGTGCTCGGAGTGCTCGGCGTCTGGGGGTCGGGGGACGACCTGGTCTACTACCGGACCCCGAGCGAGATCGCCGCCAAGGTGCGCCCCGGCGAACGGGTGCGCCTCGGCGGCCTGGTCGAGCAGGGCACCCTGCGCCGCAACGGCTCCGTCGTCCGTTTCATCATCACGGACGGCGCCCGCGATCTGCCCGTCACCTATGACGGCGCGACGACCGCGATCTTCCGGGAGGGCCAGGGCGTCCTGGTGGAGGGCAGCGTCGACGGCCAGGGCCGCTTCGTCGCCGACACGCTGTTGGTCAAGCACTCCAACCAGTACGTGACGAAGACGCGGGAGAAGATCTCGGACCGCGCGGGCGGCGGCACGCGGTGACCGCGGCCCCAACGGTGGCCAGGACTGCCGTACCCGCCCGCCCGTCGGCGCCGACGGCCTTTCCGCCTCCCCGACCGGCGGTCGGCCGCGATCCACGACGACTCGCCTCCCGACAGGATCGGCGGCTCGGGCCCGCCGCGGGATCCCCGTAGCCGCCCGCGTGCGGATGCGCCGACCGGCCGGTGTGCGGCCGGCGGGCCTGCGCC
>NZ_JBHUDX010000041.1:80746-88522 GCF_042678285.1 Streptomyces caeni | reverse complement strand
GCTGCCCGGCCGGGAACTGCCCGGCATCGGCTCGGCGATGCCCGAGCACGGCAAGATCCGCACCTCCGCCTGATCCCGGGAAGGACACCATCATGCCCACCGCCACCTACGCCGACACCACCGTCCCGGTCGACGACGAGGGCTTCTTCACCGACCCCGACCGCTGGACCGAGCCCATGGCCGGGCAGATCGCCCGCGAAGCCGGCATCGAGGCGCTGACCGAGCAGCACTGGAAGGTCATCCGCTTCATGCGCGCGGAATACGCCGCCAAGGGCACCGGGCCGACCGTGCGGGTGCTCGGCAAGACCTCCGGCGTGAGCGTCAAGGAGTTGTACCAGCTCTTCCCCAAGGGGCCGGCGAAGACCGCCGCGAAGGTCGCCGGGATCCCCAAGCCGCGTGGCTGCATCTGACCCGTCCGCCGCAACCGAAGGAGCACCTGCCATGGCCGCCACCGGCACGATCGAGAAGGTCTCGGTCATCGTGTCCAAGGGTTCCCTGGAAGGGATCTACCCGGCCCTGATCATGGCCAACGGCGCCCGCGCCGAGGGGATCGAGGCCGACCTGTTCTTCACGTTCTTCGGCCTCGACGCGATCACGAAGAGGCGCTGGGAGCACATCAAGCTGGCCACCGTCGGCAACCCCGGCCTCCATCTGCCGACCCTGCTGGGCGGCATGCCGGGCGTGCCGGACCTGCTCACCCGTTACATGGAACGCAAGATGGACAAGCTCGACATCCCGCCGATCCCCGAGTTCATCGAGATGATCTCTGACACCGGCGCGGGCATCTACGCCTGCAAGGCGTCGGTGGACCTGTTCGAACTCGGCAAGGACGACCTGATCGAGCAGGTCCAGGGCATCATCACGGTCGGCGAGTTCTACGAGCGCGCCGCCGGCGCCCGGATCATCTACACCTGAGCCGCGCGTCCCGCGGACCGGGTCCAGGGCCGTTCATGAGCTGAGCCTCATGAGCGGCCCCGCCGCATGAGGTGGCTCGACATCTTCCTCCGGTATCCCGCAGTGCTCGTGGGTGCCCGGCACCTTCCCGGGACAGGGCTGGTTCTCGGCGGCCCGCTGGGGCCCGTGTGCGCACCGCGCCTGCGGGGGTGCTCAGGCACCCTTCGGCGGTGCGGTGCTCTGCCGTACCACCAGGCGGGTGGCGAGTTCGATGCGCAGGGCGGACGTGCCGGCGTCGCGGGGGCGCAGCAGCATCCGGGCCGCTTCCTCGGCCATCTGCCGCAGCGGCTGGTGGACCGTGGTCAGCGCCGGGCTCGACCACTGGGCGAGCGGCACGTCGTCGTATCCGACGACCGACAGGTCCTCCGGCACGCTCAGGCCCTTCAGGCGCGCCGCCTCCAGGACGCCGAGCGCCTGCAGGTCGCTGCCCGCGAAGATGGCGGTCGGCCGGTCCGGGCCCTCCAGCAGGTCCATGGCGTGCTCGAAGCCGCCCTGCACATGGAAGTCGCCGTAGCGCACGAGGCGCGGATCGACCTCCAGGCCCGCCATCGCCATGGCCGAGCGGTAGCCGTCGAGCCGGGCGAGGGAGCACATCATGTCGTCGGGGCCGGTGATGATGGCGATGCGCTCGTGCTGGTAGTCGGTGAGATGGCGGGTGGCCGCCAGGCCGCCGGCCCAGTTGGCCGAGCCGACGGAGGGCACGTCCGGGTCGGGGTCACCGGCAGGGTCGACGATGACGAACGGGATGGCCCGCGACCTCAGTTGCTTCTTCACCTTGTCCGGGAGGGCCGAGAAGACCAGGACCACGCCCAGGGGCCGGCGCCGCAGGACCCCCTCGATCCAGTCGGGCGCGGGCGCGTGCCGGGTGCCGCTCTCGGTGAGGACCACGCTCGCCTTGTTGTCCTTCGCGACGTTCTCCACGCCGCGGATGAGTTCCATCGCCCAGATGCTCTCCAGCTCGTGGAAGACCAGCTCGATGAGCGGCGCCTGGGGCGCGCCCTGGGCCCGGCGGCGGTACCCGTGGTTGTCGAGAAGCTGTTCGATCTTGGTGCGGGTCGTCTCGGAGACATCGGAACGGCCGTTGAGGACTTTCGAAACCGTTGACAGCGACACGCCGGCCTGTCTGGCCACTGCGGCCAGGGTCACCCGGCCGTCCGCCTCGTCGTTTTCGCGCATGTCCGAAGGATAGGGCACGAGCTGCCGGTAACGGTTTGGTCGCGTGCGTGCACGACCGTTGACCCCCTGCGGTGCCTCCCTTACTGTCCGACAGCAGCGACTTTCGGCAATGTTGCCGAAACTTTCGAAAGGTAGACGATGAGGATACGTGCGCGGGTGCCCCGTTTGCTCGCCGGTGGTGTGACACTCGCCCTGGCGCTGAGCCTTTCGGCATGCGGGAGCGGAACCGGCGGGGGATCGTCGGACGACGGGAGGATCCACGTCCTCGTCTACGGAGACGCCAGCAACAAGGTCGAGCGGCAGATCGTCGACACCTTCAACAAGACGTCCGACGTCAAGGTCGTCCTCGACACCATCCCGGGCGCGGACTACCAGCAGAAGCTGCAGACGATCATCAACACTCCGCAGGCCCCCGACGTCTTCTTCAACTGGGGCGGCGGCAGCATCAAGCCGTTCGTCAAGGCCGGCCTGCTGCTGCCGCTGGACGACCTCATGGCCAAGGACCCGGGCCTGAAGTCCAACTTCCTGCCCACGGTGCTCGACAGCGCGAGCGTCGACGGCAAGCACTACGGCATCCCGATGCGCGGTACCCAGCCGGTCCTGCTCTTCAACAACAAGAACGTGCTGGCCGACGCCGGGGTGCAGCCGCCCAAGACGTGGGACGAACTGCTCGGCGCGGTCAAGAAGCTCAAGGAGAAGGGGAAGACCCCGATCGCCCTCGGCGGCGGCGACCAGTGGCCGACGCTGATGTGGTTCGAGTACGTCTACGACCGTGTCGCGGGGCCGGATCTGTTCCGCAAGGCCCTCGGCGGCGACAAGAGCGCCTGGGAGAGCCCGGACAGCAGGAAGGCGCTGGGCATGCTCAAGCAGCTCGTCGACGCCGGCGCCTTCGGCACCAAGTTCGACTCCGTGAAGTACACGAACGGCCAGTCGGTGGCGCTGGTCTCCAGGGGCAAGGCCGGCTTCGAGCTGATGGGCTCGTGGTACTACTCCCAGCAGCAGCAGGACGCCAAGGAGTTCGCCGAGAAGGGACTGGGCTACAGCACCTTCCCCACCATCGCGGGCGGCAAGGGCGACCCGGCCGACATCGTCGGCAACACCAACAACTTCTACTCGGTCATGAAGAAGGCGAAGCACCCCGAGGCCATCGCCGAGTTCCTGAAGCTCATGTACTCCGCCGAGTTCGCCAAGGCGTCGTTGGCCATCGGCAACCTGCCGACCACGACCAACGCCGGGACGTTCATCGACAGCGCCTCCGCCAGCCCCGCGTACTCGCACTTCCAGTACGACATGGTGAAGCAGGCCCCGTCGTTCCAGCTGTCCTGGGACCAGGCCTACCCGCAGTCGGCCAGCACGGCGATGCACCAGGCGGTGCAGCAGTTCTTCGACGGCCAGATCGACGCCGACGGCTTCATCAAGGCCATGCAGGCCCTCCCCACCGAATGAACCCCTCATGACCACAGAAACGACGAGCGTTCCCACCGTCGCCGGGCCCCGGAAGGCGGCCCGGCGGCGGCCGGAGGGCTCCTACACCGCCCGCGTGGGACGCCCCGGCTTCGTCTGGGCCGTCCCCGCCACCGTGTTCTTCGCCGTCTTCGCCATCGCCCCGCTGGTCATGGTGGCGGTGCTGTCCTTCATGAGCTGGAACGGCCTGGGCGCGCCCCGGTTCGTCGGCATGGACAACTGGAACCGGGTCCTCGACGACCCGGTGATGATCCAGAGCGTCTGGCTGACCCTGCTGGTCACCGTCCTCGGCGTCGTCGTCCAGACCCCCCTGAGCATCCTGCTCGGCGTCTGGGCCGCCGGACACCAGCGCAACCGCGCGGTGCTGTCGGTGATCTACTTCATCCCGCTGCTGCTGTCCGCCACCGCCGTGTCGGTGGTGTGGCGGGCGCTGCTCGACCCCAACTTCGGCATCCCGGCGCAGGCCACCTGGCTGTTCGGTGACGGCAACCTGTTCGGCAGGCAGGCCACCGCGATCGGTGTGCTGGCCTTCGTGAGCACCTGGCAGTACACGCCGTTCCACACACTGATCTACCAGGGCGCCGCCCGCGCGATCCCCGAGGTCCTGTACCAGGCGGCCGAGATCGACGGAGCGGGGCGCTACCGCCAGTTCTTCCACATCACCCTGCCGCAGCTGCGCAACTCGGTCATCACCTCGATGATCATCATGATCGTCGGAGGGCTCACCACGTTCGAGACGGTCCTGATCCTCACCCAGGGCGGACCGGGCACGGACACCACCATCAGCGCCTACTACATGTACCAGAAGGCCTTCAAGAGCTACGACTTCGGCGCCGGTGCCGCCATCGCCCTCGTGCTGGTCGTCGCGGCCACCGTCATCTCGCTGATCGTCGTGCGCGCGTCCGGCTACGACAAGATGCGCAGCGACATGGAGGGTGTGTCATGAGGCGCCGCCCCAACTACCTGGCGGGCTTCGGTTCGCTGGTCTGGCTGTTCCTGATCGGACTGCCGTTGTACGTGATGATCGTGGCGACCGTGCAACCCCAGTCGGACTACGCCGGAAACGGGCCCCTGTCCTTCCCGGACCGCTTCACCCTCCGCAACTACACCAGCGCCTTCGACTCGGGCTTCGGCCAGTACTTCCTCAACACACTGGTCGTCACCGTGTGCGTGGTCGGCCTGGTGCTGCTGCTCGTCCCGCCGCTCGCCTACGCCATCGTGCGCAGCCGCAGCAGGATCACCTCGCAGGTCTTCCGGCTGTTCCTGCTCGGACTCGCCATCCCCGCGCAGGCCGTGATCGTCCCGATGTTCTACCTGATCAGCCAGGCCGGCCTGTATGACAACCTTGTCGGTGTCATCCTGCCGACCGCCGCCTTCTGCCTACCGATGTCGGCGCTGATCCTCAGCGGTGCCATGCGCGACATCTCCCCCGAGCTGTTCGAGGCCATGGCCGTGGACGGAGCCACCCCCCGGCGGATGTTCTTCCAGCTCGTGCTCCCGCTCTCCCGGGGCGGGCTGTCCACGATCGTGGTCTTCTCCGCGCTCCAGGCGTGGAACGGCTTCCTGTTCCCCCTGGTGCTGACCCAGTCCGACTCCACCAAGGTGATCACCCTGGGTCTGTACAACTTCCAAACCGAACACGGCATCAACATCCCCGGGCTGCTGGCGGCCGTCGTGCTGTCCATGGTGCCCGTCCTGCTCGTCTACCTGTTCGCCCGCCGTGCCCTCATCCAGGGCCTCATGGGCGTCGGAGGAAAGTGACCGCCAACGTGGCAGTTGAGACCACCCCCGAAACCCCCGTCTGGAACGATCCCGCCCACGACATCGGCACCCGGGTGTCCGCCCTGATCGGTGCCATGACCCTCGAGGAGAAGATCGCCCAGCTCTACGGTGTCTGGGTCGGCGCATCCGACGAGGGCGGCGAAGTGGCCCCCCACCAGCACGACATGGAGGAGGCCGTCGACCTCGACAGCCTCCTGCCGGCCGGACTCGGCCAGCTCACCCGTCCCTTCGGCACCGCCCCCGTCGACCCCGCGCTCGGCGCGCTGTCCCTGCTGCGCACCCAGGCGCGCATCGTCTCGGCCAACCGCTTCGGCATCCCCGCAGTCGCGCACGAGGAGTGCCTGGCAGGCTTCGCGACCTGGAAGGCCACCGCCTACCCCGTCCCGCTGTCCTGGGGAGCCACGTTCGACCCGGAGCTGATCCACCGGATGGCCGCCGCCATCGGCCGGGACATGCGGTCCGTGGGCGTGCACCAGGGCCTCGCGCCCGTGCTCGACGTGGTCCGCGACCCCCGCTGGGGCCGCGTCGAGGAGACCATCGGCGAGGACCCGTACCTCGTGGGCACCGTCGCCACGGCCTATGTGCGGGGACTGCAGTCCGCGGGTGTCCTCGCCACACTGAAGCACTTCGTCGGCTACTCGGCATCGCGCGCCGGGCGCAACCTCGCTCCCGTGGAGATGGGCCCGCGCGAGACGGCGGACATCCTGCTGCCACCGTTCGAGATGGCCGTGCGCGAGGGTGGCGCCCGGTCCGTGATGTCCGCCTACAACGACACCGACGGCGTGCCTGCGGCGGCCGACGAGGAACTGCTGACCGGACTGCTGCGCGACACCTGGGGCTTCGAAGGCACCGTCGTGGCCGACTACTTCGGCATCGCCTTCCTCAGGACCCTGCACGGGATCGCGGGCGACTGGGCGGGCGCCGCGGGCGCCGCGCTCCATGCCGGCGTCGACGTCGAACTGCCCACTGTCAAGACATTCGGCGCGCCCCTCGTCGAGGCCGTCACCGCCGGCCGGGTGCCCGAGAGCCTCATCGACCGTGCCCTGCGCCGGGTGCTCGCCGAGAAGGCCCGGCTCGGCCTGCTCGACGCGGACTTCAGCCCGGTGCCGCCCGCGCTCGCGGGCGCCGACCTGGACGACCCGGACGCGCTGCGCGGCACGGTGGACCTGGACACGCCCGGCAACCGGGAGCTGGCCCGCGAGGTGGCCGAGCGGGCGGTGGTGCTGCTCGCCAACGACGGCACCCTGCCGCTCGGCCGTCCGCGCCGCATCGCCCTGGTCGGCCCCAACGCCGAGGAGCCCACCGCCGTGCTGGGCTGCTACTCCTTCCCCCTCCACGTCGGCGTCCACCACCCCGGCACCCCGGCCGGGATCGAACTGCCCAGCCTGCGGGAGGCCGTGGCACGCGAGTTCCCCGGCGCTGAGATCACCGTGGCGCGCGGCACCGGGATCGACGACGGCGACACCTCCGGGATCGCCGAGGCCGTCCGTGCGGCGCGCGAGGCCGATGTCGTCCTCGCGGTGCTGGGCGACCGTGCCGGGCTGTTCGGCCGCGGCACCAGCGGCGAGGGCTGCGACGCCGCCTCACTGGCGCTGCCCGGCGCCCAGCAGGAGCTGCTCGACGCGGTCCTGGACGCCGGTACGCCGGTGGTGACGGTGCTGCTCGCCGGGCGGCCCTACGCGCTCGGCCGCGCCGTGGCGGAGGCCGCCGCGATCGTGCAGTCCTTCTTCCCGGGCGTCGAGGGCACCACCGCCCTCGCGGGCGTGCTGAGCGGCCGGACCGAACCCTCCGGACGGCTGCCCGTCAGCGTGCCGCGGGGGCCGGACGCCCAGCCCGCCACGTATCTCGGCGCGCGGCTCGCCCAGGCGAGCGAGGTGTCCAACATCGACCCGACCGCGGCCTTCGGCTTCGGGCACGGCCTGTCGTACACGGACTTCGCCTGGAGCGGCCTCGCCGTCGACGAGAAGGAGACCGGCACGGACGGTGCGTTCCGGCTGGCGTTCACGGTCCGCAACACGGGGAAGCGGCACGGCACCGAGGTGGTGCAGCTGTACCTGCACGACCCGGTCGCCTCGGTCGTCCAGCCGGTGCAGCGACTGATCGGCTACACCCGGGTGCCGCTGGCCCCCGGCGAGGCGCGGCGGGTGCGGGTGACGGTGCCGGCCGACCTCGCCTCCTTCACCGGACGCGACGGGCGGCGCGTGGTCGAGCCGGGGGAGCTGGAGCTGCGCCTGGCGGCCTCCAGCACCGACCCGCGGCTGACGGCGACGGTCACCCTGACCGGTCCAGAACGGTACGTGGACCACACCAGGCGGCTGCACGCCGCCTTCGGCCAGGAGCCCGCGCAGGCCGGGTGACTACGGTGACGGGGCGGCGGCCCGGACCGGTCACGCCCGGTCC
>NZ_JBHUDX010000041.1:0-80709 GCF_042678285.1 Streptomyces caeni | reverse complement strand
CCGCCGCTACGTGCCGTACGGCCGCGGCGGCACGGACCGGTTGTTGAGGTCCACCGACAGGAAGATGTCGTTCGCCACGGGGTTGCGCAGTTCCTCGGCGAGCTGCCCGATGAGCCCGGCGGTGCGGGCCAGCAGAGCGAAGGCGCGCAGCAGCTCCAGCGGCAGGCCGAGGTCGGCGAGCGCGGCGCCGCAGACGCCCGCGCCGTTGAGCGGCAGCGTCCGGCCCAGCACCTGGGGGTGGACCCGGCCGACGGCCGCGAACAGCGACAGGTGCGGGCCGAAGAGCCCCTCCTCGGCGGCGATCTCGAACAGTCTCGCGGTGCGCGGGTCCCTTTGCTTGTGGACGTGATGCCCGAGCCCGGGGACGAACCTGGCGGCCTCCCGCGCGGACCGCACGGCACTGAGAGCGAGTGCGTCCCAGCCTGCCTCGTCCTTCGGATACGCGCCCTCCACAGTGGACAGGACCTCGTGAAGGAAGCGGCCGCAGTCCTCCGTGACGCCGAGGAAGCGCGAGCCGCCGCCGAGCAGCCCGGCGGCGAGTGCGCCCTGGACCGAGTCGGGCGCCGACAGATACGTCAGCCGGGCGGTGATCGCGGTCGGGGTGAACCCGTGGTCGGCGAGCGCGGCCAGCACGGCCTCGAACACCCGGGTCTCGCCCGGCTTCGGGCGGCGCTGCGTGGCGAGCCGGAACGCCAGCTCGCCGAAGCCGACCTCGCCCATGACATCGGCGGCGAGGTCCTGGCCGAGCAGGGTGATCCGGTCGAGCGACGACGCGCCGAGCGCTGTCGGGTACTCAGGCATCGCCGTCCTCCGGGTCGTCCTGCAGCCACTTGCGAAGTTCCGCACCGTGCTCGTCGAGTTCCGGCGGAGGGAGCCGGTAGGCCGCGGGCGTCTCGGAGAAGCGGATGGGGTGCCGTGTGGTGGGCACCGCCCGGTCCCCTTCGCCGACCTCCACGACGGGTTCGAGCCCGAAGCGCTCGGCCATCGCGAACCCTCCGTCGATGGTGTTGATCGGCGCGCACGGCACGCCGGCGTCGATGAGGAGGTCGAACCACTCCAGCGCCCCGCGCGTCCTGAGCCGCTCCACCAGGACCGGCCGGAGCTCCTCGCGGCGCCGGGTGCGGTCGGCGTTGCGCCGGAAGCGGGGATCGTCGGCGACCCGGGGGATGCCCAGTACCCCGCACAGCTTGCGGAACTGGCCGTCGTTGGCCGCGGTGACGATCAGGTCCCGGTCGGCCGTCGGCAGCGGCTCATAGGGGAAGACGCTGGGGTGGGCGTTGCCCATGCGGTACGGCACGGTGCCGCCGGCGACGTACGCCGAGCTGTGGTTGACCAGTCCGGTCAGTGCCGAGGACAGCAGGTTCACCTCGACGAGCTGGCCCCGGCCGGTGGTGTCGCGGTGCCGCAGCGCGGCGAGGATGCCGATGGCCGCGTGATTGCCGGCCATCACGTCGAAGACCGAGATCCCGGCGCGGTACGGGGGCCCCGCGGGGTCACCGGTGAGGCTCATCAGCCCGGAGATCGCCTGGACCATCAGGTCGTAGCCGGGGACCCGCCGTCCGGGGCCCGATCCGAACCCGCTGATCGACGCGTAGACCACGCCCGGGTTGGCGGCGCTCACCGAGGCGTGGTCCAGACCGTATCCGGCGAGTCCGCCGGGCTTGAAGTTCTCGATCACCACGTCCGCGCGCCTGGCCAGGGCCCTGGCCAGGCGCGCGTCCTCCGCGTCGCGGAAGTCGAGCGCGATCGACCGCTTCCCGCGGTTGATCCCCAGGTAGTAGGTCGACACGCCGTCCCGCACCGGGGGCATCCAGGCGCGGGTGTCGTCCCCTCCGGGAGACTCGACCTTCACGACGTCGGCGCCGAGGTCCGCCAGCAGCATCGTCGCGTACGGTCCCGCGAGGATCCGCGAGAAGTCCGCCACCAGCAGTCCCTCCAGCGGCCCGCGGGCACCACCGCTCATCATTCACGACTCCTCGTGCCGCACGGCCACGCCCTCGCCGCGGTACGCGCTGTAGGTGTAGGGGTTCGGGATCAGCTCGCGCTGCGGTATCTCCGGCTCCATCGCCTCCCGCCAGGCCTCCTCGCCCAGCGTGCCGCGCGCGTACTCGACGGTGGCCGCCACGGCGTCGCGCGCCCGCCGCACGTCCACGCCGACCAGTTCGTGCCGGTACTTCACCACCGTGCCGCCCACGAGCACGGTGTCCACATCGGCGCGCCCGGCCTGGTAGACGACGTGCCCGTAGGGGTGCAGGAGCGGGAACATGGCCGGGTCCCGGTCGTTCCTGATCAGCACGAGGTCGGCCTTCTTGCCCGGCGTCAGCGAGCCGATCCGGTCGTCGAGGCCGAGCACCCTTGCCCCGCCGATGGTGGCCCACTCGACGACGTCCCGTGCGCGCAGCTTGTGGTGCACCACCGTCTCGCCGGCCGCGTGGGCCTCCAGGTGGTCGCGTGCGCGGTCGGCCGACAGCGTGGCGCGCATGGCGGAGAAGAGGTCGGCGCTGAACCACACGCTGGTGTCCATCGACAGCGACGCGGGGATGCCGTACCGCCGCAGCCGCCAGGTGGGCGGGTAGCCCTGCCCGGCGTTCTGCTCGCTCTCCGCCGACACCGACACGGTGCCGCCGGAGGCGGCGATCCGCTGGTAGGAGTCCTCGCTGAGGGTGGCCGAGTGCACGTAGGTGACGTCGGGCGTCATGAACCCGTGCTCCCACATCAGCCGGATGCCGTCGTCGCCGGTCGCGCCCCAGACCCCGGCGTGCGTGGTCACGCGCAGACCCAGCTCGCGGGCCGCCTCGAACGCCGCCTTCTCCGGGAACGTCTCGTCGCCCGTGACGTCGAAGGCCAGCTGGAGGCCGAGCATGTCGTCGCGGGAGGAGAAGTGCCGGTCCGCGAACGACCGGAACTCCGGAGCGTTCGCCCACTCCCAGGGGGCCCCGAGCAGGTTGCCGTAGGCGAGCACGAAGCGACCCGGTACGGAGCGCAGCGCCTCGACCGCGGCGTCACCGTGCTCGGGCGTCTGCAGGCCGTGTGACCAGTCGACCGTCGTCGTCACACCCGAGTCGAGCGCGTCGACGGCCGACAGCAGATTGCCCGCGTGGATGTCCTCGGGGCGGAAGATCTTGCCCCAGTTGAGGTAGTAGAAGACGAAGTACTGCGACAGTGTCCAGTCGGCGCCGAGGCCGCGCAGCGCCGTCTGCCACATGTGCCGGTGGGTGTCGACCATGCCCGGCATGAGGATGCCGCCGGAGGCGTCCACCACGGCCGTGTCCTGAGGGGCCTCAAGGTCCCGTCCGACGGCCTCGATCCGCTCCCCGCGGACCAGGACGTCGCCGCGGTCGAGCAGGCCGACGGCGGGATCCATGCTCAGCACGGTCGCGTCGCGGAAGAGGATGGGGCGCCCGGTGGTGAGCTCGTCCGGTCGTGGGTCGTTGAACGTCATGTGGTCACCTCGTTGTGATCTGTGGGCGGGCGCGCAGCACCCGGGAACGGAGGGTCAGCGGGACGGCGGCCGCGGCGAGACCGAGCGCCAGCGCCCCGCTTCCCCACCCGTAGCCGTCGAGACCGTCCAGTCCGGCGGCGTGGTCGAGCGACCAGCCGCCCGGGCCGGTGAAGGCGAGGACCGCCGCCACCGCGCCGTACCAGAAGGGGACTTCGCAGCCGCCCTGCTGGGCCCAGAAGCCGTTGGGAGAGCTCGCCACGGCGGCGACGGTCATCGTCCCGACGACGACGGCGCAGCCGCCGGGCGTCAGGAGTCCGGCCGCGACGGACGCGGCCCCGGTGACTTCCGCCGCGCCCGCGACGAGCACCATCCGCCGGCCGGGGACGAAGCCCCACCGCTCGAAGACGACGGCGGTGCCGTCGGGGCCCGCGCCGCCGAACCAGCCGAACAGCTTCTGGGTGCCGTGGCCGCACAGCAGCGCGGCGAGCAGCAGCCTGAGCAGGAGCAGCCCGAAGGTCACGACGGTGTCCCCTCGGTGCCGGACGGCTGGAGCACGAAGTCGTACTCGGCGTGCAGGTAGGGCTCTTCGACGGTGCCCTCGCCGGGGCAGTCGCCGGCCGGCTTCTCGGTGAACTCCACGACCAGTTCGTCCTTGGTGCCGAACACGACGTCGCTGTCGAGGTAGTCGGAGCCCTCACGGAACAGATGGGTGATGAGCCTGTCGTGGCCGGGGTGGTCGATGAGGAAGTGGATGTGCGCGGGCCGGAAGTGGCTGATGCCGGTCCTGCGGACGAGGTCGCCTACCGGGCCGTCCATCGGGATCGCGTAGCCGAGGGGCGCGATGGTGCGCACGCAGTAGGTTCCGTCGGCCCGGGTGCGGTACTTGGCGCGCAGCCGCGCCTCGTCGACCTTTGGGAGCTGGGCCTCGTAGGCGCCGTCGGCGTCGGCCTGCCAGACGTCCAGGACGACATCGGGCAGCGGTGCGCCGTGGACGTCGAGCACACGGCCGGTCACGAACAGGGGGATGCCCGGGACGCCGTCGGACATGTCGAAGGCGTACGGCGCCGTCGGGGAACCGTCGATGTGGAACGGGCCGAGGACCGTGGCCGGCGTGGCGCGCGGGGAGAACCGGTTGTTGAGCTGGACGACCAGGGTGCTCAGACCGAGCACGTCGGAGGCGAGGATGAACTCCTGGCGCTTGTCGTCGCTGATCCGGCCGGTCGCGGCGAGCCATTCGACCGCGGCCGTCCACTCGTCCTCAGTGAGACGGATCTCGCGGGCGAACGCGTGCAGATGCCGCACCAGCGCCGTCATGAGCTCGGCGAGCCTGGGCGAATGGGCGCTGGCCCAGCGTTTCTCCGCGAGGTCGGTGAGGTTCTCCTCCGTCACGAAGGCCATGGAATCCTCCTTGATCCGGCCTGCACGACTGTGTCCGGACGACTGTCCGCACAGCGGTCAATCTGCCGTAAGTTCGAGATTCAATCAAGGCTCTTGCACAGGTGAGAATCGAAGGGGTGATGCCGGACCGATGTCCGTCCGATAGCCTTGGCGTATGCGCCGAGACGGAAATCCCGAGTTCATCGAGGCCCTCGCCAGGGGGCTGGACGTACTGCGCTGCTTCCGGCCCGGCACGGAATCGATGACACTGAGCGAGATCGCGACCGCCACCGGCCTCGCCCGGCCCACCGCGCGACGGATCCTCATCACCCTGGAGCAGCTCGGCTACGTCCGGTCCGGGGAGCGGGGCTTCTCGCTCACACCCCGGGTGCTCGACCTCGGCACGGCCTACGTCGGCTCGAAGAACCTGTGGGAGCTCGCCCGCCCCCACCTGCGTGAACTGGTCGTACAGACCGGCGAGTCCTGCTCCATCGCCCAGCTCGACGGCTCCGACATCGTCTACGTCGCCCGTGTCGCGGTGCCGAAGCTGGTCGCGCTCGCCGTCACCGTCGGCACCCGCTTTCCCGCACTGCAGACCTCACTCGGCAAAGTCCTGCTGGCCGCCCTCTCCCGCGAAGAGCTCGACAAGGCCCTGGCCGAGCCCGGCAGATCCGGCGTCACCCCGCGCTGGACGCCCGGGCGCGACGAGGTCGACGCCGTGCTGCGCGATGTCCGGGCCAAGGGCTGGGCGGTCACCGACCAGGACCTCGCGCTCGGCATCCGCTCCGTCGCCGCCCCGGTGCGGGACGGCGACGGGAACGTCGTCGCCGCCGTCAACGTCAACGCCCACGCCGCGGAGACCACGGTGGAGACCCTCGTCGAGCACCATCTGCCGCTGCTCCTGCGGACCGCGAGCGCGATCAGCGCCGACTGGGCGGCCTGGAGGGCGCGCCCGCTGGAGACGGTCGACGGCACGGGCTGAGGCCCTGGGTACGGTGGCGTGCCGTGGGGTGGGTCAGCGGCCGAACACCACCGTGCGGTAGCCCGCGGCCAGGGCGTGCTCTCCGGCGTGTGTCCGGTGCGCAGGAGACTTCCGGGACGGGTGGGCCCGCCGCCCGAAGCCGGGCGACTTCTGCGGGCGGGGGCCGTGGCTACACTGGTGCGGCCCACGACCAGGGTCCCCACAAACAGGGTGATGGTGTTGCTCTACATCGCGTTTCTGCGTGGCATGAACGTCCCCGGCCGTTCCGTGAAGATGGAATATCTCCGGGGCCTGTTCCGGGACATGGGCTTCGACTCGGTGCGCAGCCACATCCAGAGCGGGAACGTCTTCTTCGAAACCGGCGAAGAGGACCGGGCCGTGCTGAGCACCGCCATCAGCACCCATCTGCGGGAGGTCCTCGGCTACGAGGTCGCGGTCTGTCTGCGCACCATACCCGAGGTGGAGGACCTCATCGCGCTCGACCCGTTCAAGGACATCACCGTCACCGCCGACATGCGCTGCTGCGTGGTGTTCACGACCGAGCGGATCGATCCGGCGATGGCGCTTCCGCTGCTCTCCCCGAAGAAGGACATGGAGGTCATCCACACCACCGCCTACGAGGCGTTCGTGGTCTGGTACCTCATCAACGGCAGGGCGCCCGCCGCCAAGGGATTCCAGGAACGGCACCTCGGGCGCGACGCGACGACGCGCTACTTCCACACCGTCGTCGACATCCTCGCCGCCGCCAAGAAGGGCGCGGCCTGACGCTCGGCAGTGGGCGGTTGCCCCCTCTCCTCATCCAGGCCGGAACTCGCCGTTCCCGCACGCCTCTCCACGGATAGGGTCGCGGCGGGCGTCAGACGAGCGGGCACCTGCCCGATCCATCCCGCGGCGGATGCCGATCGCCTTTTGTTCCACGAACGTTCAATCCGCAGTGACCGCCCGCGTCGTGTGCCGTCCCTAACTTCCCTGCGGACGTCGAGAGATAGGGACTCATGGACACACTCCCCGCAGTACGGGCCCGCGGGATCACCAAGTGCTTCGGCAACGTTGTCGCACTCGACGGCATCGATCTGGATGTGGCGCAGGGGCGGATCCACGGTTTGGCCGGACCGAACGGCGCCGGCAAGACGACCCTGCTCGGCCTGCTGCTGGGCCTGGCCGTCGCCGACAGCGGCCGTCTTGAGATCCTGGGCACGCCGGTCGGGCGCGCGCTCGCCGCTCCCGACGGCGTCGCCGGCTTCGTGGACGGGCCCGGACTCTACCCCTCGCTCACCGCCAGGCAGAACCTCGCCGCGCTGGCCGCCCTTCGCGGCGGTGACGCGCGGACCGCGGAAATCGGCGACGTGCTCGACCAGGTCGGGCTCACCGATGTCGCCGACGACCGCACCCGCGGGTTCTCCCTCGGCATGCGCCAGCGGCTCGGGCTCGCCGCCGCCCTGCTCACCAGGCCCCGGCTGCTCGTACTCGACGAACCCGCCAACGGGCTCGACCCGGCCGGCAAGAAACACGTCCACGGTGTCCTCACCCGGCTCGCGGCGGACGGAACCGGCGTCGTGCTCTCAAGCCACCGCATGGACGACCTCGAGGCGCTGTGCTCCGAGGTCACCATCATCGCCACCGGGCGGATCGTCTTCTCCGGCCCGCTGAGCAAGCTGGCCGCCGAGAACCGGGAACTCGACTACCGGCTGCTGACCTCCGACCCGCGGGCCGCCCGCGGGGTGGCCGCCGGCACGGCCGGGATCCGCGTCGTCGACGACGCCCCCGCACGGCATGACGCCGAAGGGCTCGTCGTGCGCGCGCTGATCCCCGCGCTCGACGAACTGGTGGTGCGGCTCGTGCACGCGGGCATAGCGGTGCGCGAACTCAGCCCCGTGGTGTCGCCGCTCGAAGCCGCGTTCCTCGCCCTCACCGAGCCGCTGGAGGCCGGCCGATGACCGCGACCACCGTCGACGACCGCGCTCCCGCCGCCCCCCGCGTCCCGGTGGCCCGCGGCTACCGCTTCGAGCTGGTCAAGCTTGTCGCGCAGTGGCGGATCCGCCTGCTGGTCCTCGCCTGCTGGATCGTGCCGGCGCTCTTCGTCGCCGCGGTCAGCAGGCAGAGCACGCTCCCCACCGACACCCTCTTCGGCCGCTGGATGCACGCCACGGGATGGGCCGGGCCCCTGGTGGTGCTCGGTTTCGCGGGCACCTGGGCGCTTCCGCTGCTGACCTCGGTGGTCGCCGGCGACGTCTTCGCCTCCGAGGACCGGCTCGGCACCTGGCGCCACCTGCTGGTCGCGGTCCGCTCGCCTCGGCGGATCTTCGCGGCGAAGGCACTGGCCAGCCTGACCGTCATCCTGCTGCTCGTGTCCGGGCTGGCCTGCTCCAGCACGGCCGGCGGGCTCCTGGCGGTCGGCAACCGTCCGCTGGCCGGCCTCGACGGCCACCTGCTGACGCCGTCGGACGCCGCCGGGAAGGTCCTCCTCGCCTGGGTGTGCGCGCTCGCCCCGACCCTGGCCCTCGCAGGGATCGGACTGCTCGGGTCGGTCGCGCTGGGACGGTCCCCGATGGGACTGCTGCTGCCCGCGGTCGTCGCGCTCGCCCTGCAGCTCGCCCAGATGCTGCCGCTGCCCGTCGCCGTACGACTCGCCCTGCCCGGCTACGCCTTCATCGCCTGGAACGGCCTGTTCACCCGCCCGGCGCAGCTCGGCCCGCTGCTGATCGGCGTCGCGGTCGCCCTGGTGTGGGCCCTGGTCGCCACCGCGCTGGCCCATCTGCTCTTCGTACGGCGCGACTTCACCAACCCGGCGTACGACGGCTCCGGGCGCCGCGCGATCACCACCGGACTCCTGCCGCCGGCCGCACTGGTCGCCCTCACGGTCACGGTCGTCGCCGTGGCGACCCCGTCCATGGGTTCCGGAATCGAGCAGGACAAGGTGCAGCGGTCGGTCGCCACGGCATTCGCCCACCTCTACCGTCTGCAGACCCGGCAGCTCAACCGCCCCGATGTCACCGAGGCGCAGCTGCGGGCTACGGCGGCGTGCGACAAGGGCGCCGGCCAACTCGCCGCCACGGGGCCGGGCAACGACTGGCGCTGTGTCGTCTCCTGGCACCTTCCCGGCGTGGAGGCCACGGGGACGGCCGTCTACCAGCTCGACATCACCTCCGACGGGCGGTTCGTGGCCGACGGCGACGGACCGAAGGAAGTGAACGGCTACTTCCTGTTGCGCACCCCGAACGGGGACGCGCCGAACCCGCTCTGGCAGTTCGACGGGAACGTCGACCTGCTCTCCACCACCGCGAAGGGATAACTCCATGCAGGTAACACGCCGCCGCAGGCGTGTCGAGAAGGAGCATTCCGGTCTTCTCGCCAGACGCGTCCGCCGCCGGATACCCCTGCTGACGGCGGGCACGACCGTGCTCGCCCTGGTCGCCGTCGGCACCGCTTTCGCCCAGACGCACCAGTTCGGCACCGACCAGGTCGGCCAGATCACCGATCGGGGCCAGGTCATCTCCAGCGACCAGTACATCGCCCCGTACGGCGACCGCCTCGTCGTCGACAACGGCAAGATCATGTCGTCCTCGGTCAGCCCGGACGGCACCCACCTCGCGGCCTCCGTCACCGACGGCGGGATGGCCCTGTCCATCGTGGACCTGAAGAACTGGCGGGTGCAGCAGCTCGTCGGCACCTCCGCGTCGGCGGACCTGCGCATCCGCAGCAACGCCGTGGGCCAGGAGGGACCCACCTACTCGCCCGACGGCTCACAGCTGTGGCTGGGCCAGGCCGACGGCTACACCAGGTTCACCGTGAAGGCGGACGGCAGCGTCTCCGACCCGACGTCCGTCACGATCCCGGCGGACGGCCCCAAGCGCGCGCTGGTGGGCGAGGCGGTGTTCTCGCCGGACGGCTCCACCGTGTACTCCGCCGTCAACGGCCAGAACCGCGTGGTCGCCATCGACGCCGCGACCGGGACCGTCGAGCGGAGCTGGGCCGTGGGCAACGCCCCGCGCGACATGGTCGAGGCCGGCGGCAAGCTCTACGTCAGCAACGAGGGCGGGCGTCCCGCGAAGCCCGGCGACACCACGATCAACTCCTACCACACCCAGGTGCCGGCCGACCCGAAGACCGCCGCCACCACCACCGGCACGGTCAGCGTCATCGACCCGGCGAAGCCGGACGCCGCCGTCGAGAGCATCGACGTCGGTCTGCACCCGACGGCCCTGTACGCGAAGAAGGGGGCGCTGTTCGTCACCGACACCGCCACCAACGACGTGTCGGTCATCGACACCCGCAGCGACAAGGTCGTGCAGACCATCGCCACCCAGCCGTGGCCGGAGGCGTCGGTGGGCTACGAGCCCGACGCGGTGACCTTCACCGACGACGGCCACCTGCTGGTGACGCTCGGCCGCGCCAACGCGGTCGCCGTCTACCGGTACACGACCCCGCAGGAGCCGGTCGGCTACGTCGGACTGCTCCCCACGGACTACTTCCCCGCGGAGGTCGCCACCGTCGGCGACAAGGTCGTGGTCTCCAACACCCGCGGTGTCGACGCCCGCCGCCCCACCGACCGCGCCGGGCACGGCACCCACGACACGACCTCCAGCGTGCAGCGGTTCACGCTGCCGGACGACAGGGTCATCAGGTCCGAGACGGCCAAGGTCTTCCGGCAGAACGGCTGGAACGGCGGCGCGGTCGCCCTGACCCGGGGCCGGAGCCACGCCAGGCCGGTACCGGTCCCCGCGCGGCTCGGCGACCCCTCGACGATCAAGCACGTGTTCCTGATCGTCAAGGAGAACCGGACCTACGACCAGGTCCTCGGCGACGTTCCGGAGGGCAACGGCGACGCGTCGCTGGCGGAGTTCGGCGAGAACGTGACGCCGAACCAGCACGCGCTTGCACGGCAGTTCGGGCTGTACGACAACACGTACGACATCGGCACGAACTCCGCCGAGGGGCACAACTGGCTGATGCAGGCGGACAACCCCGAGTACACCGAGTCCTCGGCCGGCGAGTACGCGCGCAGCTACGACACCGAGGACGACGCCCTCGGCCACCAGCGGACCGGCTTCCTGTGGACGGGCGCGCAGGCGGCGGGGAAGTCCGTGCGCAACTTCGGTGAGTTCCAGCAGTTCCTGACCAAGCCGTCGGGCGCGAGCTGGCAGAACCTGTACTGCGACGCCAAGAACATGGAGGCGACCGGGCAGGACACCGCCTACCCCCTGAACTCGTCGTCGCCGATCCCGTCCCTCAACGACGTGTCGGTGCACGGCTTCCCGAAGTTCGACACCAGCATCCCGGACGTCTACCGGTACCAGATCTGGAAGCGTGACTTCGAGAGGAACGGCCCGGCGAACCTGAACATGTTCTGGCTCTCCAGCGACCACACCGGCGGTCCGGCCAACGCCGCCGCCCAGGTCGCCGACAACGACCTCGCGACCGGCAGGATCGTCGACGAGATCTCGCACAGCAGGTACTGGAAGGACTCGGCGGTCTTCGTCGTCGAGGACGACTCCCAGGCCGGCCTCGACCACGTCGACGGCCACCGCGCCCCGGTCCAGATCATCAGCCCCTGGGCCCGGCACGGCGTCGTCGACAGCCACTACTACTCCCAGATCACGATGATCCGGACCATCGAGCAGATCCTCGGGATCCACCCGATGAACCAGAAGGACAGCGCGGCCAGCCCGATGCGTGCCGCGTTCACCGGGCATCCGGACCTCACGCCCTTCAAGGCGCTGCCCAACCGGACCGCGCTGACCGCGGGCCTGCCGACCCCGCCCGCCTGCGGCGTGGACACCCCCGCACCGCAGGACCCGGCCGCGGCCGCCGCGCCGTCGGCGAAGGTGCCGGCGGACAAGCAGGCGATCGCGGCGCAGTGGGAGAAGTGGAAGTCGCATCAGCGGCTGACCGGGCCGAGCGCCGTGCCCGACTTCGCCAACCCCGCGCAGATGAACCACTTCACGTGGTACCAGACGCACGACTGGAAGAAGCCGTACCCCGGCGAGAACAGGATCTTCGCGCCCCAGGACGTCCCGGGCGCCTACCTCCCGTCGTCGGAGTCCGACGGCTGAGTCAGGCGGATCGCGTCAAGGGGTCCCCGGCCGGCGGTCACCGCGGGCCGGGGACCCCTTCGGTTCCTCGGGCCAAGGCTCGGGACGGTGCGCGCACCTGAACCACGCCCCGATGAACCGGCTGTGGCGTGAGGATGTCATCGACTCACACGAGAGGATCCCGACCGAGTCCACAAGGCGGCCCGTGTGCCGAACCCGGGTCCCGGGCAGGGCCGACCGCGACGTTCAAGGCGTTCATCAGCGCCGTTCCCCCGACGGCGCCGACCTGCTCGCCATCGCCCCACGGCTGCCGGCCCCTCAGCCTTGTCAGGGGCACTCCTGTCCGGCGGCTCGTCGCTCGCCGCTGCGACGCATCGGCGCAACGTCGTGATGCAGGGTCAGGCGGTCAGCCCACCCGCCGCAAGTCGATCACTCAGATCGCTCACCAACTCCACGCCCAGACCGTCTGCCTTGGCGAGCAGCTCCTCGAAGGCGTCGAGGCGGCGAAACGTCTCGGCGTACGCCGTCTGCTCCCCAGGGGGAGCTGGAGCACCTGGAGACGCCGGATGTCGACCCGGGCCGAACTGGAGGCGTGCGTGCCCGCCTGGCGCCCGTTGGCCGGTGCGCGCAGACAGCCGGCGAGGAAGCGGGCATCCAGTCTCTCCGGGTCCACCCGCAGGATGTAGAGCTGGGGGCCCACGGCCATCGGCGGTCCTTCGTGCACCCACGCCCTGAAGGCCCGAACCACTCCGGCGACCACGACGTCGCCCTCCTCGGCGACGGCCTGTGCCGAGTCGGCGGAGAGCACTCCGCCGGGAGTGCCGTCGAGCAGCAGGTCGGCAATGGTGAGGAGCGGCACGACAGTCCCGCGGGTCGGCGCCGCGGTCTCCGGCGGTTGTTGTCCGGCGCGCAGTGTCAGGGCACCGGCTTTGACCAGGTCTCCCACAGTCGCTGTGGTCTGCGGAGTCCCATCCTCGAAGCCGAGTCCGGAGAGATGCCGCGCCTGATCGGCCAGATCGCTCAGCAACGACCCGAACCCTCCCCACTTCGCGGCGAGTTCCGCGCCGGAGGTTTCCGTGGCGGATGCGGTGTAGCGACCCGGAGTGACGTCCACCTCGTCGTCCAGAAGGTCGAGCAGGGGGACCCGGACGGCGCCCTCCGGCGGGTCCAGGTCCGAGTGGTCGAGTGCCTTCATCGCGGTGAGCACGAGCGAGCCGACGGCACTCCAGTCGGGACCCGGCTCGCGCGCCCCGGGGCGCGCGAAACGCGTGGCGTCCACCAGGAGGGCGTCCTGGCCCGGCGGAGCGGCGGCAGGGCCGTCCGCCGCTGCCCGGAGGATCCACAACTGCAGCGACACACTGTGCGGTTGGGCGCTGCCGGGAGGCAGAGCCACGACAGCCCGGAGCGCTCCCGTGCGCAGCAGGGAGCCGCGGATGCGGCGCCCCGCCTTGCGCGACGCGACCGCGGGCGGAAGAACGACCACGGCGACCCCGCCGGGCTTGAGGTGGAAGAGCAGGTGTTGCACCCAGGCGAGTTCGGGCTCGGTGCGCGGGGGCAGCCCATGGGTCCAGCGCTGGTCGGTGGCGAGTTCTTCGTACCCCCAGTCCCGTTCGTTGAACGGGGGGTTGCACAAGGCGATGTCGGCCCTCACCCCGGCGAAGGGGTCCTCGCGCAGCGCGTCGGCCGTGGCGATCCGCGTACGGACCTCACGGCCTTCCGTGACGAACCCGAGCCGGGCGGAGGCCAGCGCGGCGAGCGCCGGGTCCCGTTCGGACGCGAGCAGTTCCAGATGAGGACCGTCGTACTCCTGCGTGGCTGCGGCGGCCAGGTGACCGGTGCCGCACGCCGGATCGAGGACGGTCAGTCCGCCTTCTCCCGGGTCGAGGCGGACCAAGAGGGCGATCCGGGTCATCAGCGTGGCGAGTGGCGGCGGCGTGGTGCTGAGCTGCCGGACATGGGTCTCCAGCCATCGCCGCAGCAGGAACTCGAAGGTTTCGCGCGGTCCCTCCGCGCGCCCCAGCTTCGCCGCCTCGGCCACCACGTCGCGCCCGCCGCACCCAAGCAGGTCTACGCCGTCGACTCCCAGCAGACCAAGCTGATCCGCCGCCTCGTCCCGCACTTCGAGCACCGGCTCTTCCTCTCCGCCACCCCGCACAACGGCTACCCCGAGTCGTACACGGCGCTCCTCGAACTCATCGACGACCAGCGCTTCGCCCGCGGCGTCGACCCCGACAGGGAGGCCCTGAAGGACACCGTCGTACGGCGCCTGAAGTCGACCGTCACCAACGCCGACGGCACGCCCCGCTTCCGCACCCGCCGGACCCGCGAACTCCCCGTCGACTACACACCCCAGGAACGCGAGATCCACCGACTGCTCGGCGCCTTCGCCGAGCTGCGCCGCAGGAAGCTCACCCCGAAGGCCCGCGGCGGGCGCCGCGCCGCCGACCTGGTCACCCTGCTGCTCAAGAAGCGCCTCTTCTCCTCCCCGGCGGCCTTCCTCCACACCGTCCGGGTCTACCTCTCCCACCTGGAGGACACCGGCCCCGCGCGGGGACGCACGGCCGCCGCCGAAGTCCCTGAATGGCTGGAGGAGTTCGCCGACCTGGTAGCCGACCTCGACGACACCGGCCTCGTCGACGCCGAGGACGACGCCCTGACCCGCTCCACGTCCCTCACGCCCGCAGAGGACGGCCGGGAACTGGAGCTGCTGCAGGAGATGGAGCGCTGGGCCCTCACCCACGAAGCGGCCCCCGACTCCAAGGCGGAGACCTTCATCCGCGAACTCAAGGCGATATGCCGGACGCCCGACGGCAAGCGCTGGACCGACCAGCGGGTCGTCGTGTTCACCGGGTACCGCGACACCCAGGAGTGGCTCCACGACCTGCTCCAGCAGGAGGAACTGACCGACGGCGGGCGCGTCGAACGCCTCCACGGCGGCCTGTCCGCCGAGGAACGCGAACGCATCCGCCTCGGCTTCCAGGCCGACCCCGCCCAGCCCGAGGGCACGGTACGCATCCTCCTCGCCACCGACGCCGCAGGCGAGGGAATCGACCTCCAGAACCACTGCCACCGCCTGATCAACTACGACATACCCTTCAACCCCAACAAGCTCGAACAGCGCATCGGCCGCATCGACCGCTGGGGCCAGCAGAAGGACCCGGAGATCACCCACTTCATCGGCTCCGGATGGCAGCAGGCCCAGGCCGGCTCCTACGAGGCCGACCTGGAATTCCTCTCCCGCGTCGCCAAGAAGGTCGCGCGCATGGAGCACGACCTCGGCTCCGTCAACGCCGTCCTCGCCGACGCCGTACAGCGCCGCATGACCGGCGACACCGCCCCCGTCGACATCGAGAACGCCAGGCCCAGGCGGATCAAGGGCCGCCGCACCGGCGGCGAGGTGGCGCCCGAGCAGAACGTCACCGCCCAGACCAAGAGGCTCGCCGACCAGTACGAGGGCACCGTGTCCGCCCTCGGCCTGACCCCGGCCAACGTCAAGCGCGTCGTCGACACCGCCCTCGCCCTCGACCACCAGCCCCCGCTCTTGCCCGCCACATTCCGCGCCGAGCACTTCCAGCCCGGCGACCTCTTCGAGGTGCAGCCCCTCTCCGGCAGCTGGGAGCGCGCCACCCGCGGCCTCGCCCATAAACTCCGCGAGGGCGAGCAGCGCCCCCTCACCTTCTCCCCGGCGGTCGCCGCCCAGGCCCGCGACGACGTGGTCCTCGCCCACCTCAAGCACCCCCTCGTCGCCCTCTCCACCCGCCTGCTCACCGCCGCCGTCTGGAACGCCGACTCGGTCGGCCTCAGCCGCGTCACCGCCGTCGTGACCGACGACCCGGCGGTGACGACCACCCTGGTCTCCGCCTACGCCCGCTACGTCCTCGTCGGCACCGACGGCACCCGCCTGCACGAGGAAGTCCTCTACGCGGGCGGCTGGTTCGGCGACACCGGCCGCTTCCGCCGCTGGGAGTCGGTGAACGAGCAGGGCCGGGCCCTGTCCCGCGCGCTCACCGAGGGCGCCGAGGCCGCCCCGCACCTCCGCAACGAACTCACCGACGCCTGGCCGAGGCTCCGCGACCCCCTCTACCGCTCCCTGGAGGCCCGCGCCACCGAACTCGGCCGCCAGCTGGAGAGCCGGCTCGCCGACCGCCGGGCCGAGGAGGAGCGCCGCATCACCGCCACCCTCGACCGCTTCGAGGCCACCCTGCGCGCCAAGCTCAAGGAGGAGGGCGACGGCGACGGCGAGCAGCTCGCCCTGCTGTCCACCCACGAGCTGACCGGCCACGAACGCCGCCAGTTCGAGGACGACCGCCGCCGCTGGCGGGAACGCCTCGACGGCCTGCCCGCCGAGCGCGAGCGCGAACTCGCCGCCATCGCCGCCCGCTACCGCGAGCCCCGCTCCCACCTCTTCCCCGCCGCCGTCGTGTTCGTCGTCCCCGCGAAGGAAGCCCGCCGATGAGCCCCCGCCGCACCGCGAGCCGTGGAACAGCCGCCGTCAGGGCCCGGGCCACCGACGGCCGCCGGCAGCACCAGGAGTGGCTGGACCTCACCGAGGTCTCCGGCCCCTTCCTCACCATGCCCGTCCTGCTGCGGGCCTGGCCCCAGCTCGACACCCTGGAGAAGGACGAACGCGCCCGGCTGCGCGCCCGCCACGCCGACTGGCAGACCGACACGACCGCGGGCCGCGACGAGTGGGTGGCGTACGTCCTGACGCGGCTCCTCGGCTGGAACGACGCCCTGACGCTCCGCGTCGGCGACTCGGAGCACCACGGCCTGGACCGCCTCACCCTGCGCGTCGCGGAGCACAACACCGAGGTCCGCCCCGACTTCGCCCTCGTCGACCCCGGCACCGACCTCGCCACCGAGGCCGCCGCCAAGCGGGTGCGGCTGCTCGGCATGACGGTTCCGGCGGGCACCGCGCCCACCGCCCGCGCGGGCGGCGTCGGAGACTGGGCGGCGGCCCCCGCCGACCGCCTCGCCCGCCTGCTCCGCCACCACGGGGTGCCGCTGGGCCTGGTGACGGACGGCCGCTGGTGGTGCCTGGTGTGGGCCCCGCTCGGCGGCGTCACGACCACGGCCGTCTTCGACGCGATCGGCTGGAACGAGGCAGCGGAACGCACCGTCGTCCGCGCCTTCGTCTCGCTGCTGCGCCGCCGCCGCTTCTTCGAGTACGAGGAGCCCGAGACGCTGGTGGGGCTCCTCAAGGAGAGCCTGGCCGCGGGCGAGGACGTCACCGAGGCGCTGGGCGTCCAGGTCCGGCAGGCCGTGGAACTCCTCAAGGCAAAGGAGAAGCACCCCGACCTGCCCCCGCCGTCCCCCGAGGCCATCCGAAAGCGCAAGGAGCAACTGGCCGCACGAGGTGGTTCGGATTTCGGTGAGGGCGCCGAAGGCGCCCTCTTCTGAGCCTGCGGCATGACAAGGGGCTCGCTCCTGTCACCCCAAGTGACGCGAGCGAGCCCGTCGTTCCACTCACAAACCTGCTCGGCTCTACTCCACCGCGAGCGCCACGAACGCCGCCCACTCGTCCCGGCTGACCCGCAGCACCGGCCCGCCATCCACAGCCTTCGAGTCCCGTACGAACACGGCGTCCACACCGGCGGCCACCTCCACGCAGTCGCCGCCGCCCGACCCGCTGTAGCTGCTCTTGAACCAGCGCAGCCCGTCCACGTTCTCGGTCACCTGCTCCACGCTCATGTCTCTCCCACCAGCCGTTCGATGAGCCGCGCAGACTCGACAGCGTTCAGAGCCTGCGATCGCAGCTTGCCATGACGCAACCCGAAGGCGCTGACCTCCGCCGGATCTTGGACGACGCACCCGACTTCCTGAGATTCGATGTACCCGAGGTGTCGGTGCTCCTTCGTCTCCAGCACGACGAACGACCCGTTCAGACCGGAGTGGAACCCGGGCCCGGCGGGCATGACCTGCACCTCGACGTTCCGAAACGTACCGACCTCCAGCAGGTGTTGCCACTGGCCGCGCATGACTTCCGTGTCGCCGACCGGATTCCGTAGCGCCTCCTCACTGATGATGAACGACAACTCGGCCAGCGGTACCCGCGCCAACAGCTTCTGCCGACTCAGCCGCCCCTCCGTGTGCTGGTCCACGATCTCCTCGCTCAGCGGCGGGCAGTGCCCGGCGAACACGGCCCGCGCGTACGCCTCCGTCTGCAACAGCCCCGGTACCAGCAGCGGATCGTACGAGAAGCGGCTCACCACCTCCGCCTCGATGACCGCGAAGTTGCGGAAGAACCGCGGCAACTTCGCCCGGTCCACCTCGTCCTGGAGCACCTGCAGCACCCCACCGGCCTCCAGCACCCGGTCCGCCGCCACCGTGAACGTCGCCTTCGCCGGGCGCCGCCCCTGCTCGACCGAGGCCACCTGCTCCAGCGAGTAGCCGATCGCCTCCCCGAGCTGCTGCTGGTTCAACCCGGCCCGTTTCCGCAGGTATGCAGCAGCACCCCGTACGCCGACCACACGCCCGGCAGGTCGGGTCCCTCCTCCTTCGCCCGCGCCGTGCGACTGTTCCGCCTGTCCCGTACCGTCTTCACGCTCCCACGCCCTTCCGTGCCGAAGCGGACACCCCGCCACACCACCCGCCGCGGCGCCCGTCACCCCGCACGCCACCGGGGCCATGTCCAACGGGGCCCGAAGGACCCGGGACACGGCTCAGGGACCCGTACAACGGCCGTACAGAAACCCCTATGACACCGGGCCCACCATCGGTAAGGTGGGGATCTTCGGGCGGCGTCGGCCCCCGGAGTCCCCGAGGTGACCGTTCCCGATGTCACGTCACGCGATGAATGACCATGCCGATACCGCCGTGCAGGATGCGTGGGGCCTGCCCTCCGCCGATGTCTCGCGGGGACACAAAGCCCTGTGGTGGACGGTCGGACCGGCCGGGGAACTCGCGGTCATGCTGGTCCACCGGCGGTACCTGGAACGCAGCCCCTACGTCAAAGGGTGGGTCGGGTGGGGGCCGAAGGGCCCGTTCACCGGCGAGCTGGTCACCGTCACGGGGCAGGGGGAGCGGCGCACCCTCGTCGAGGACGTCCGGATACGGCCCAGCCACCTGGCCCTGCTCCCGGACTCGCGGTTCCTGCTGGTGAGCGGCCGCACATGGCGGGGCGGGACCGAAGACGGCTGGGAGCCCAACGCCGTGGTGTACTCCGCCTCGGGAACGCCCGAGGGCGAGTTCTGCATCGGTGACGACATACCCGCCCTGGTGACCGACCGCCGCGGAGGGATCTGGACGGCCTACGGGGACGAGGGCATCTACGGCGGCCACCCCGAGTCCGCGGCCGGCCTCGCGGGCTGGAACACCGAGGGCCGCGCGACATGGCACCCTCGCGGCCGGTTGCCCGACCACCCGCTGGAGGGCTGCACGGCCGCGACCGAAGGCGATCGGGTGTGGCTGGTCTGGTACTCCGGCAGCCGGTCCGGCACCCACCTTACCCGGATCACCCCGTCCACCGGCGAAGTGACCAGCCACCGCAGCCCCGTACGCGACCCGGACGGGTTCGCGGTCCGCGGCGACCGGGCGGTACTGACCCGCCGCCACCACAACAAGCGGACCGTCGAACTCACCCGCGCCGAGTTCGACGGGACCGCCTGGACGGTGACCGACCGCCGCACACTCGACGTACCCGGCCGGGTCGTCATGCACTGCGGCCAGGGCCGCGACGGCACCCTCTGGCTCCGCACCGGCGACACCTGGCTGCGCATCGAGGCGTGAAGCCCCTGGTGTCCTGGCGGCCTCCGCCGGTGAACGCTCCGGAACTACCCGGCCGCGAGCGCCACGAACGCGGCCCACTCGTCCCGGCCGACCCGCAGCACGGGGCCGTCGTCCACGGCCTTGGAGTCCCGTACGTACACGGCGTCCGTTCCGGCGGCCACCTCGACGCAGTCACCGCCGTTGGTTCCGCTGTAGCTGCTCTTGGACCACGCGAGGTCGCCGGGCTGATCAACGTGCTGGTCGATGCTCATAGCTCCCCTGCCAAGTGCTCGATGAACCTGGCAGACTCCTCGGTGTTGAGGGCCTGTGAGCGCAGCATTCCATACTGGAGACAGAACTCGCTGACCTCGTCCCGGTCCGAGCGGATGTTCACGATCCCCTGGGCTTCGATGGAAACGAACTGCCGTCGCTCAACGGTCTCCAGCAGGACGATCTGGCCGTTGACCCCGCTGTGTGCGGCCCGCTGGGTGGGCATCACCTGGATCTCCACGTTCCGCATGCGGGTGCAGTCGCGTAGCCGCGCGAGTTGTTCCCCCATGACGGATCTGCCGCCCACCATCCGGTGAAGGGCGCCTTCTTCGAGGATGAACGAGAACACGACGCACGGGTTCTTGCGCGTCAGCAGGGATTGCCGGGCGAGCCGGGCGTTGAGGTGCTGCTCGATGGCCTCCTCTTCGAGGGGCGGGAAGTGCGCCTCAAGAAGGGCCTGGGCGTACGCCTCCGTCTGCAGCAGCCCCGGCACCAGCATCGGGTCGTACGAGAAGCGGCTGACGGCCTCGGCCTCCAGCGAGGCGAAGTCCTGGAAGAAAAGGGGGAGTTTCGCCCGGTCCACGTCGCCCTGGAGCACCCGCAGGGCCCCGCCCGCGTCCAGGACGTGTTCCGCGGCCTCCGTGAAGGCTGCCTTCGCCGGTCTGCGGCCCTGCTCGACGGAGGCGACCTGTTCCGACGAGTAACCGATGGCATCCGCGAGGGCCTGCTGGGTCAGGCCAGCGCGCTCGCGGAAGAGGCGGACGAGCTTGCCGTACGCGCTCCACACGGCGGGACGCTCCTTGCCCGGTCCGCGCCGGCCGGTGGTCCCGCATGCCCGCGGTGTCGTCCTGCCCATCGCGCCCCCCTGTCCTCCCGACGGTCCGTTATGACCGGTCAACGACCGGCCCGCCGTTCCGGCAACGAGCGGACCCGTACACCTGCCGTACGCATCCGCGCGGCGGCCGTACCGCGCGACCGGGTACGGAAGTCCGACCTCGCCAGGCTGTCTGCGTGACGGGACGGTTGCTCCGTGAAGTCGTCCAGCGTCAGTGCCGAACCACCCACTCAGGCACCGCAGTTCACCATCCGCCTCAGCAGCACCAGACGTGGCGCCCGCCTGGCACGGCGTCTCGCCGGGCAGCAGCTCGCGGCCTGGGGGATCCCCTACGATTCCGAGGCCGCGCAGGCCGTCGCCCTCGTCACGGCCGAGCTGGCGTCCAACGCCGTCGCTCACGGTTGCGTCCCCGGGCGGGACTTCAGGCTGACGCTGATCCTGCTGCCCGGACGCGACGCCGTCCGCGTCTAGGTGACCGACACCCGCCCGGAGCGCCTTCTCCCCGACCCGGCGGCGGCCGAACCGGCGCCGCCCGACGCCCCGTCGGGACGCGGGCTGCTGCTCGTGACGGCGTACGCGGACCGCTGGGGCTGCGAAACCCGCGACACCTGCACCAAGACCGTCTGGGCCGAGTGCGCCCTGTGAGACCTGCTCGTACTCCCGGTGGAGGCGCAAGGGTCTGCAGGACCGGTCGTTCACGCCGCCACGAGTGCGCGGGTGCCCGGGAGGGCCGGGGCCCGTAAATCCCGTCGAGTCCGGCCCGGGTGCCGTCTGGCCTGGCGGCGTGGGCCACGCGAAGACCTCGTACGTCTGCCTTCCGTGCAGGGCCTCGTACAAGCAGCCGTACGACAGGGACAGGCAGCGGATCTGTCCGCGCTGCGCCGAGACGCTGATCCATGTGGGGTCGGCCTTCGCCGCGCCTCCGCGCCGGGACACCGCGGCCTGGAGGACGCTGTCCGTCCTGCTGCACGCAGGTGTCCGCCCGAGAACTGGTCTGTTGTGGTGTGAGACAGAGCGGGGCGCTACGAGCCCCACCCCATGGGCGCGGCCGGGTTCGTCGAGGCATGGGCCGGGGGACGCCTCGCCTCCCGGTTGCTCGCGGACATAGAACCGGATCTGGCTCCGTGGTTCAACGCGTTCCGGCCCCGTATCCACCGCTGCCTCCGGCTCACCGAGAGTCCGCTCGCCCACGACCAGTGCCTGGCGATCCTCCGGCGGCCCTGGCCCCGACCGTGGACCGAGGCACCTGGCGCTCGGAGGACGGTGACTCGGGCCAGGACCACTTCGCCACCGCGGAAACGGACCGGCTGCTCACCTACGACATGTCACGCCCGCATCAGATCCGGATCTCGTTCCCTCCGGAGGACATCGAAGCGGTCCGGCGACGCCTCTTCGCTGCCGTCCGGGAGATGCGGTGCGAGGTGGTCCAGCACAGTGCGCTTGGCGGCGTGCCGCTGCCGGCCTGGGACGCGTCCGACAAGGACGCGTAGCCGTCGCGCGCGCCGACCGGCTTCCGTAGCGAACGCCGCCGCCGGCGGTCAGGCGGGGCCGTCGGCCCGCGTGGTGGCCGTGCCCCAACGGATCATCAGGTAGGCGGATCCGCCGATATCCGCCGTGGCGTAGCGGTGGTACGGCCACGCGCCGCCCGAGCCGCGCGACTCGGTCACGAGGGCCCGGCATTGAGATCGCGGGCCAAGGTGTCGAGCACCCAGGCCGGTTCGTGCCGGCTCACCAGATCGACGGGCAGCGCCTCCGCACCGTGCGCCGCTCCGAGCAGCGCGCCGGTCACACAGGCCACCGAGTCACCGTCCGGCGCCCCGGCGACGAAGCGCAGCGGTCGCCTACCCGGTTCTGCTCCGGGAAGGACGCGGCGACGTACACACCGCAACCGCCGCCCGACGCATCGCCGCCTCCCCGCACGGGGAACGCCCCGGCGGCGGAGGCCGCCGGCCCGAGGCGCGAGACGTAGGAAGCCGGCACCGGCCCGGCTCCTGCTCCCTCCGCCCGGGGCGGTCCAGCCGTCTCGCGATCGGTGGGCTTGTGCCACGCGCGGTTCACCACACGCCTGGTCACAGCACCCGGAGCCGGCCCAGATCCACCGATTGCTGCCGCGCGGTACCTGCGCACCCCCGTGTGCCGGCCCACGCACCGCCCGACTTCGGGAACGCGGAAGGGCCCGGGTGCTCAAGTACGCCTGTGACCGGGCCTCTTCGCGTGCGCGGGTGACCCAGGCGGTGTGCGTGTGCCCGGACACCGGACAGGGGCGCGTTGGGCGGCGGAAGAGGCGCACGGTTGCCTTCGGGGCCAATGCGCGGGGGAGGGCCGTGCCGAGGCGGTAGCGTCCGTGTCCGGCGACCCGGTTCTATGGGGCGCCCCCTTCCAGGGACACGGTTCCGGACCCCGGCCCCTCGGGGCCCGGCCCGAATCCCGACGGACCGCCTACCGGGCCTATGGGCGGCATCGTGGAGGGGGGCGCGCCCATGGGCCGCCACCGCAAGCCCAACCGCTGGGACCGTATCTGTCTTCGGATGGTGAAGTGCCGGAGGAGGTGGATCTTGCGGATCTACGGCCGGTGAGCGGCCGCCCCTACAAAACCTAGGGGCGGACACCCGTGGCACCGGCCAGGAGCCTGCCGCAGTGGCCTCTGCGGTGGGCTCCACCTTTTCGTACGGTACCGGATCCGCCCTCGGGCGGCACGGTGCCGCGGGCAGGTGGACCTTGCGATCCACGGTCGGCGAGCGGCCACCCCCACGAGAACTGGGGGTGGACACTCCGTGAACCATCCTGGAGCCTGCCGCGGTACCCGCTGCGGCGGCCTCCGCTCCCGTACGCTACCGACGCACGCGTGCCCCGCGCCACCAGTCCCGGAGGCGTCGGCATCCGCGCGCCCTCTTCACACCCGGCGCGCCCCCATCTCGGCGGTACCGCCCCCGCGTCGACGGCGGCTCCGCGTTCGCCGAGAGGCACTGCGGGCCGCAGGGGCCACGCTAGTTCTCCAGGCGGACCGGCATCACGATCGAGAAGGCCGACTCGTCGTCGGGCCGGCGGATAGCGACGGGTGCCGTGGGAGCGCCGAACTCCAGGATCAGCCGGTCCCGGGCACCGGCCGCGAGCGCGTCCAGCAGGAACTCGCGGTTGACGCCGATGTTGCCCTGGTCGTCGTCACCGTCCTCGCACAGGGTCACCGTGCCGTCGTCCGTCACCCTGAGCACACTCACGTCGCAGGGCACACCGTCCTGCCCGCGCACCTCGCTCGCGCGGACCGGACCGGTCTCAAGCGCCTCTTGGAAGGCCGCCGCATCGACAAGGGCCCGGCGCCCGGCCGGCAGGTGGACGAGGCGGCGGTAGTCGGGGAAGTCGTGGTCGAGGCACTGGCCGGCCGCCTGGCGGTCCCCGGCCGCCAGCGTCACGCGGTCACCGTCCACGGTGAGTTCGACGGGTTCCCCGCCGTTCAGCAGGGCCCGCATCGCGTCGGCGAGCGGGAGGGGCACGATGGCCTGCACGCGAGCGCCGCCGTGTCCGGTGGTGCCCGCCCGCGCGACAGCCATGCGGTAGCGGTCGGTGGCCGCGACGCGGAGTTCTTCGCCCTCGATGTCGAACAGGATTCCGCCGAGCATCGGCAGCTCCGGGTCGGTACCGGCCGCGAATCGGACCGCGTCCAGCGCGGCGGCCAGCTCCGGCGCGGGGACGGACAGCCGGAGGGTGGCGGTGCGGAGCGACGTCATCGGGTTCTCCCTGTGGTCGAGTAGGGCTCGGAGCGTGGAGAACTTGCTGCGGGCGTCGGACAGCCCCCGTTCGAGACGGCGCAGGTGGGCCTGGAGGAGCCCCCGCACCAGGTCCGTGTCCGGGGCGGACCACCCGGCCAGCACCAGCCGGATGTCCGCCAGCGGCATACCGGCCCGCCGCAACCGGGCCAGCAACCGGGCCTCGTCAAGCTGCTCGGGACCGTACCAGCGGTAGCCGCTGACCGGATCCACCCAGGCGGGGACCAGCAGACCAGCACGGTCGTAGAACCGGAGCGCACTCACGCTCAGTCCGCTGTCCCGGGCCGTCTCGCCGATACTGCGCATCTCGCTCTCCACACCCGGAACTCTGGGCCCTCGACAAGGTCGAGGGTCAACAGTTCGTTCGGCCTAGAGCCAGTCCCGGTGCTTGAAGACGACGTACAGCGCGGTGCACACCACCCCCATCAGCCCGATCGCCAAGGGGTATCCGAAGCTCCAGTGCAGTTCCGGCATGTTGTGGAAGTTCATGCCGTAGATGGTCCCGACCAGTGTCGGGGCGAACAGGATCGCAGCCCATGACGAGATCCTCTTGATCTCCTCGTTCTGCTCGAAGCCCGCCTCCGCCAACGCCCGCATCTCCGCGTTCTGCTGCTGGGTGACCAGCGTCGCGTTGACCGTCAGGATCTCGGTCAGGGCCTGGCGGAAGCCGTCAACACGCTCGCTGGTGTGGGTGACGTGGTCGGCCACGTCGCGCAGATAGCGCTGGAGTTCCTCGTCCGTGCCGTACTTCGCGAAGCCCGCCATCAGGCCGTGCAGCATGCCCACCAGGGGGCGGGTGGCGCGCTGGAACTCCACCATCTCGCGGGAGAGTTCGTAGATGCGCCGGGAGACCTCAGGGTCGCCGCGGAAGACCTCGGTCTCGATCTCGTCGATGTCGTTCTGCACCCCGGCGACCACGGGGGCGTACCCGTCGACCACCGCGTCCAGTATCGCGTAGAGCACCGCCTCCGGCCCCAGCTTCAGCAGCTCCGGGGACTCCTCCATGCGGCGGCGCACCGCCGACAGGTCGGGGGCCGCACCGTGACGGACCGTGATCACGAAGTCGGGGCCGACGAAGACGTGCAGTTCCCCGAAGTCGACCTCCTCCGGGGCGTCCAGGTAGCGGGCCGCGCGCAGCACGACGAACAGCGTGTCGCCGTACCGCTCCAACTTCGGCCGCTGGTGCGCCTCCATGGCGTCCTCCACCGCGAGCGGGTGAAGGTCGAACTCCTCGGCCAGGGAGAGGAGTTCCGACTCGGTCGGGCGAGCCAGACCGATCCAGGCCATGCCGTCCGGCGCGTCGCGCAGTGCGTGGAAGGTGTCGGCCAGGGACAGGGGCGAGGACACGCGGACGCCGTCCCGGTACAGGGCCGCCTGGACGACGCTGCCGGTCTCCACCGCGGCCACCGGGTCCGGACCGGGGACGGGTGCCGGAGAGCGGGCGGGCGGCGGTGCCTGGTTCAGGGCGCGGCGCCAGACCGAGGTCCTGCCGCTCTTCGGGGCTGGGCTGGCACGGCGCTCGGACATCGCGACTGCCTCCCGTGTCGAACGTACGCCTGTGTGAGCACGGGGCAGGATATACGGGGCAAACGACGCGGGTGTGCGGAGTGCGCCCGGAGCGGGCCGGGCCGCGATCACGGACAGTGGCGGCCCAGCGTGCCCGGGGGAGCGGATGCTCGCGACGCCGCACCGCGGAGCGGGACTCCGGCCTCGCGCGGTCCCGGGACCCAGCGCGCCCGTCCCGTCACCGTCAGGTCAGCTCCAGCCCGATCGTCGTGAACCCGCCCGCGCCGCCGGTCAGCGACAGCCGGCGGTCCATGGGGACCCTGTTCGAGCGAGGCCGGGAACTCGGGGGAGGGCGAACCAGGCGCGCGCCGCCGACGCGGTCAGTCCCCACAGGATGTCAGTGATCAGGCCGACGGCAGTGGATAGGGGGCGTTGCGGGCCGCTCGTGGAGGCCCGCAACGCCCCCTGGTATCTACCTGAGGGGTACTCAGGAGCTCTGTGGGGTGATGAGTTGACCTGGGCCGTCACCAGGTTCGAAAAGGTGGTCAGCCCGGTGTGGACACCCGGGTGGCCGACGCACACCGTGTGGCTCGCGACGAGGGCGCGGCGGCCTTCCTGGCGCGGTTGAGCCCGAACATGAGTCTCCTCAGGTCTGCCGGTGGGGGGTCTCGCGGGTGGGGGGTGGTGCATGGGGGTCGCGGGACCGGCCCCCATGTGTCCGGCGAGCGGCACGCCCTTACGCTAGAAGCAGGACGGGTGCTCCCCCAATGAGGGAACCCCCTAACGGAGTTGGGCAGGGGAAACCCTCGGTCTGCGCGCGTAAACCCACCCCACCGGTACACCGGGAGTGGTGAATCAGCCGGAGCGGTGCCCCGCCGCCAGCCGTACGATGTCCACCCGCGACCGGATCCCGAGCTTGCGGTAGACGCGGGTCAGCGTGGCCTCCACGGTCTTCACGCTGATGAACAGGCGAGCCGCGATCTCCCGGTTCGTCGCGCCCTCCATGACCAGCGCGGCCACCTGACGCTCGGTCGCGGCGAGGGTGTCGAGGGCGGGCCCGGCCAGCGACGGCCGGGCCGGGCCCGTGACCATCGCCGTCTCCACCTGGCGCAGCCACGGCATCGCGCGGCAGCGGCGGAACAGACGCGCCGCCTCGTCGTACGACGTCGGTCCCGGCCGCTGGGTGCGCAGGCCCGCCAGCGCGTAGGCCGCCCGAGCCTCCTCCAGGCCGTAGCCCAGCTTCGCCAGCCGGTCCTGAGCCAGCGTCAACCGCCGCTCGGCCGTCTCCGTCTCACCGCGCGCGGCGCGCACGAGCGCCTCGGCACGGTCCAGCACCGCCAGCACGCTGTCGCGCCCGAGCCGCAGCGCCCGGGTACGCGTGTCGTCGATGACGTCCTGCGCCTCGGCCGGCTCCCCGATGGCGACCAGCGCCTCGGCCAGGTCGCCGTGCCAGCGCCCACGGGCCGGGTCGACGACCCCGAGGCCTTCCTCCAACTCCCGTACCCGGCGCAGTGACCGCACCGTTCCCGGCGCGTTCCCGGCCACCAGTTCGGCGTGGCCCAGGGCGGCCAGCGCACGCGACAGGTACAGCACGTCGCCGTCCTCCTCGGCGCGCGCCACGGCCTCTCGCGCAAGGGCCAGCGCCCTGTCCACCTCGCCGCCCGCGGCCTCCGCGAGCGAGGTGAGCATGGCGCTCGCGGCCTCCCCGATCCCGGTGTCCCGGGCCAGCCGCAGGCTCTCCCGGGCCAGGTCCAGCGCACGCCCGCAGTGCCCGGCGCGCAGCTCGGTCTCGGCGAGGCCCCGCAGGAAGTGCACCTCGGCCTCGACCATTCCACGCCGCCGTACCTCGCGCAGCAGTGCGCTGATCGTCTTGCGCGCCTCGGACAGCTGGTCGCTCATGATCAGCCAGCGGAACCGCACGGCCCCCGCGCCGTTGTGGCTGCACGCCACCCGGGGGTCCTGCGGCTCCTTCAGCGCGCGCTTGATGGTGGCGGGCGCGTTCGGATGCCCCATCAGCGTCTCCGTCTGGGCCTGGAAGGCCAGCGCCAGAAGTTCGTTGCGCCGGTCGCCGGCCCGGGCCGCCAGGTCCGCGGCGAGCGCGCCCTCCTCCCGGGCCCGGTCGAAGTCGCCCTCCACGAGCAGCGCCCGCCAGGCGAGTTGGTAGTGCACCAGGGTGAGCAGCCCGGGGTCGTCACCCGCGTCGGCCAGGGCCTGCGGGAAGGCCGCGTCGACCTCGGCCATGGCGTGCCCGGCGGCGTCGATGACGATCATCCAGGCCCGCACCCGGTCCGAGGGATCGGTCGCCTGGGCCAGCACCTCGTGGGCGATGTCCCGGGCGAAGTCGGTCTCCCCGGCGGTGAGCGCGTCGGCGGCGGCCTGCAGCCGCCGCTCGTGGGGACCCGGTGCCGCGTCCCCCGGGGTGTGCCGGGCCGCGAGCAGCCCGAGCTCCGCCGCCACCGACGGCGCTCCCCGGTCCCGGGCGGCGGCGGCGGCTTCGCCGAGGCGGGCGGCCACCTGCGGATCCTTGCCGGTGGTGGCGAGCGCCAGGTGCCGAGCCCGCTCGATCGGATCGGAGGCCGCCGTCGACAGCGCGGCGTGCGCGGCCCGCCGTTCCTGTGTGCTCGCCTCGGCGTACAGCGCGGCCGATATGAGGGGGTGGGCGAACCGTACGACCGGTGCGTCCCGTTCCGTCACCAGCAGGCCGAGCGCGGCGGCCTGCGCGGTCTCCGCCTCCGCGTTCTCCCGGCCCGCCGCGCGCAGCAGGGCCGGTGTGGGACGTGCCCCCGCGCTGGCCACCAGCAGGGTGCGGCGTGCCTCAGTGGACAGCGCGCCCAGCCGGTTGAGGACCAGGGTGCGCAGCGAGGTCGGCACGGGCAGCGGTTCGCCGGGGCTCGGCGGGGTCGTGCTCTCGAACAGGGCACGGCCCAGCTCCAGCGCGAACAGCGGGTTGCCGCCGCTGGTGCGGTGGATGTCGCGGACGGTGGAGCGGGGCAGGTTGGTGTAGCCGCGGTGGTCGAGGAGCTGGGCGACCTGGGCGCGCGAGAGGGGGTTGATCCTGACCGCGAGCGTGTCCGGCGGGGCGGCGCGCAGATAGCGGTCGTGTTCCTGGCCGTGCGGCTCGGTGTGCGTGCGCACCGCGCACAGCATGCGCACCGGTGTACCGCCGAGGCGGCGGGCGGCGAAGCCGAGGAGTTCGACGCTGGCCGGATCCAGCCATTGGAGGTCGTCGGCGACGATCAGGACGGGGCCGCGGGCGGCGAGCGCGCGGAGCGTCGACAGCACCGCGAGGCGCAGGGCGAGTCCGTCCCGCTGCAGCGTGGACTCGCCGCGGCCGGTCAGCGCGGACTCCAGGGCGGTGCGCTGCGGGGCGGGCAACTGGTGGGCGACCTCGTCCACGACGAGACCGAGGAGGTCGGCCAGGGCCAGGAAGGGAAGATGGGATTCGGACTCGGTCGCCGAGCAGCGCAGCACGGTGTGCACGGCTTCACCGTATTCCGCGGCCAGCGCCCGCAGCACGGTCGACTTTCCACTGCCGGCCGGGCCGTGCACCAGGACACTGCCCCCGCCGGTGAGCTGCGCTCGGGCCCCCGCGATCAGCTCCTCGCGGCCGATGACCACGTCGGGGCGGGGTCTGCCGGACTTCCTGAAGTCCCGTCGCACGGTCACCGCTCCCCTCCGTGGTCCGTCTGCGCCGCGTCCTGGCCAATATTAGGCAATCACTCATTGAATTTCGGACACACAGCGTGGTGAGCGATATATCACGCGGTCGTCGCGGGGGAATTCGCCGGGGTCGCGAATGCCGGAAGAGTCGGCCGCCGGGGAGGGTGCAAAAAGGATGGATGGGGGTAATTCACCGGAAGCCGTGCGGCACGGTGCCACGAACACGCCCGGCGCTACGGCAACGCCCCGGCCCGCCGGGCCGCCACCACCGCCTCCCACCTGGTGTGCGCGCCCAGTTTCCGCATGGCAGAGCGCAGATACCCCTTCACGGTCTCGGGGCGCAGCCCCAGCCGGTCCGCGGTCGCGGCGTTGGTCGAGCCCACCGCCACGCACGACAGGACGTCCACTTCCCGCGGCGAGAGCTCCACGACCCGGGCGAAGGGGCCGTCGGAGGCGGCCCCGGCCAGCCGCCCGCACACCTGGAGGATCTCGGCCCGCAGCACCGGGTCCTCGACCCGCTGGGCCAGCGTGCGCAGCGTGCCGTGCGCCTCACGGACCTGCTCCCACGCCGCGCCCTGCGGGGCGGGCTCCCGCACGGCCGCCAGCAGGGCACGCGCCTCGTCCCGGGCCACCAGGGCCTGCTCCACGTCCCGCGCCGCCTCCACGGCCGCGGCCAGCGTGCGGTCGCCCAGCGGCTGGGCCGCCCGCAGGGCGCCGTACAGCACCCCGCGCACCCGGCGGCGGACGACGACCGGCACCGCGAGCACCGACCGCAGGCCCTCGGTCGCCACCGCCATGTCGTACTCGTGGCTGATCTGCCGTGAGGCCGAGTAGTCCGTCACCGCGCACGGCCGGGCCAGCGCCGCCACCTTTCCCCCGAGGCCGTTGCCGGAGACGACGGCGAGCGAGCTGAGCGCCGCCGTCACATTGCCGCTCAGTTCGCTGATGCGAATCTGCGGCCGCCCGGCCTCCACCAGTCCGCCGAAGGCGACCGGCAGCCCCGTCGCGCGCCGCAGCCGCACCAGCGCGCCACGCACCTCCACCGCTTCGGTTGCGTCAGCTGCCACGTCCTCGCCCCTTCATCGCGGCGTACCCCCGTTCGGGGGTGGTGAGACCTTCATCAGGGATTACACGATGTGACGGCTGTCCGGCAATGAGGAGGACACATGACGGCGAACACCGATGCCATCGACGCCACGGACGCGTTCAGGGCCGCGCGGGACTTCCTGCTGGCGCACCGGGAAGACTACGCGACGGCGTACGAGGGCTTCCGCTGGCCGCGTCCGGCGTACTTCAACTGGGCGCTCGACTGGTTCGACGTCATCGCCGAGGGCAACGGCCGCACCGCGCTGCACATCGTCGAGGAGGACGGCGCCACCACCCGGCTGTCCTTCGCCGAGATGTCCGAGCGCTCGAACCGGGTCGCCAACCGGCTGCGCGAATGGGGGGTACGGGCCGAGGACCGCATCCTGGTCATGCTCGGCAACCAGGCCGAGCTGTGGGAGACCGCGCTGGCCGCGATGAAGCTGCGCGCGGTGGTCATCCCGGCCACGCCGCTGCTCGGCCCCGCCGACCTGCGCGACCGCGTCGACCGGGGCCGGGTCCGGCATGTCGTCGTGCGCTCCGGGGACGCCGCCAAGTTCGACGACGTGCCGGGGGACTACACCCGGATCGCGGTCGGGGGCGCGCCCGAGGGCTGGCGTGCCTACGAGGAGGCGTACGCGGCCGGCGCGGACTTCGTGCCGGACGGGCCCACGCACGCCGACGACCCGCTGATGCTCTACTTCACCTCGGGCACCACCGCCCGCCCCAAGCTGGTCGAGCACACCCATGTCTCGTACCCGGTCGGCCATCTGGCGACGATGTACTGGATCGGCCTCAAGCCGGGGGACGTGCACCTGAACATCTCCTCGCCGGGCTGGGCCAAGCACGCCTGGTCGAACCTGTTCGCCCCCTGGAACGCGGAGGCGACCGTGTTCCTGCACAACTACACCCGCTTCGACGCCCCCCGGCTGATGGCCGAGATGGAACGCGCGGGCGTGACCACCTTCTGCGCCCCGCCCACCGTCTGGCGCATGCTCATCCAGGCCGACTTGAGCCAGCTGCGCACTCCGCCGCGTGAGGCGGTCGCCGCAGGTGAGCCGCTCAACCCCGAGGTCATCGAGCAGGTGCGCAGGGCCTGGGGGGTGACCATCCGGGACGGCTTCGGGCAGACGGAGACCGCCGTGCAGGTCTCCAACAGCCCCGGCCAGCCGCTCAAGACCGGCTCGATGGGCCGCCCCAGCCCGGGCTTCCGCGTCGAACTGCTCGACCCGGTGACCGGGGCGCCGGGCGCGACGGAGGGCGAGATCGCCCTGGACCTGTCCCAGCGGCCCGTCGGTCTGATGACCGGCTACCACGGCGACCCCGACCGCACCGCCGAGGCCATGGCGGGCGGCTACTACCGCACGGGGGACATCGGCTCCCGGGACGACGACGGGTACATCACCTACGTCGGGCGGGCCGACGATGTCTTCAAGGCATCCGACTACAAGATCTCCCCCTTCGAGCTGGAGAGCGCGCTCCTGGAGCACGAGGCGGTGGCCGAGGCGGCCGTGGTGCCGGCCCCGGACGAGCTGCGCCTGGCCGTCCCGAAGGCGTACATCGTGCTCGCCGCGGGCTGGGAACCCGGCCCGGACACCGCGAAGGTCATCTTCGAGCACTCCCGCGAGGTGCTCGCCCCGTACAAGCGCGTGCGCCGGCTGGAGTTCGCCGACCTGCCCAAGACCGTCTCCGGCAAGATCCGCCGGATCGAGCTGCGTGAGGCCACGGCCGCCGGCTCCCAGAACGAGTACCGCGAGGAGGACTTCCGGTGACCGCACTGTCGTACACGCACGGAACCAGCACGACGCCGCTGCTCGGTGACACCATCGGCGCCAACCTCGACCGTGCGATCGCCGCGTACCCCGACCGTGACGCGCTGGTGGACGTGCCGTCCGGACGCCGCTGGACGTACGCCGAGTTCGGCGCCGCCGTCGACGAGGTCGCGCGTGGACTGCTCGCCAAGGGCGTGCGCAAGGGCGATCGGGTCGGCATCTGGGCGATCAACTGCCCCGAGTGGGTGCTGGTGCAGTACGCCACCGCCCGCATCGGCGTGATCATGGTGAACATCAACCCCGCCTACCGCTCCCACGAGTTGGAGTACGTGCTCAAGCAGGCCGGGATCTCGCTCCTGATCGCCTCCCTCGCGCACAAGACGAGCGACTACCGCGCCCTCGTGGACGAGGTCCGCGGCCGCTGCCCCGAGCTGCGGGAGACGGTCTACATCCAGGATCCGTCCTGGGACGCGCTCACGGCGGGCGCGGCCTCGGTGCCGCACGAGGAACTCGCCTCCATCGCGGCCGAGCTGAGCTGCGACGACCCGGTCAACATCCAGTACACGTCGGGCACCACCGGCTTCCCCAAGGGCGCCACGCTCTCGCACCACAACATCCTGAACAACGGCTACTGGGTGGGCCGCACCGTCGGCTACACCGAGCACGACCGGGTGTGCCTGCCCGTGCCCTTCTACCACTGCTTCGGCATGGTGATGGGCAACCTCGGCGCCACCTCGCACGGCGCGTGCATCGTCATCCCGGCGCCGTCCTTCGAGCCGGCGGCCACGCTGCGGGCGGTGCAGCAGGAGCGCTGCACGTCCCTGTACGGCGTGCCGACGATGTTCATCGCCGAGCTGAACCTGCCCGACTTCGCCACATACGACCTGTCGTCCCTGCGGACCGGCATCATGGCGGGCTCGCCGTGCCCGGTCGAGGTGATGAAGCGGGTGGTCGCCGAGATGCACATGGAGGAGGTGTCCATCTGCTACGGCATGACCGAGACCTCGCCGGTGTCGCTGCAGACGCGGATGGACGACGACCTGGAGCACCGCACCGCGACCGTGGGCCGGGTGCTGCCGCACATCGAGGTCAAGGTCGTCGACCCGGCGACCGGGGTGACCCTGCCGCGCGGCTCGGCGGGGGAGCTGTGCACCCGCGGTTACAGCGTCATGCTCGGCTACTGGAACGAGCCCGAGAAGACCGCGGAGGCGGTCGACCCCGGCCGCTGGATGCACACCGGCGACCTGGCGATGATGCGCGAGGACGGCTACGTCGAGATCGTCGGCCGTATCAAGGACATGATCATCCGCGGGGGCGAGAACGTCTACCCGCGTGAGATCGAGGAGTTCCTGTACGCGCATCCGAAGATCGCCGACGTCCAGGTGGTCGGGATCCCGCACGAGCGGTACGGCGAGGAGGTCCTCGCCTGCGTGATCCCGCGCGACCCCGCCGACCCGCTGACGCTGGAGGAACTGCGCGCCTTCTGCGAGGAACGGCTCGCGCACTACAAGATCCCGAGCAGGCTGCGGATCCTCGACTCCTTCCCGATGACGGTCTCGGGCAAGGTGCGGAAGATCGAGCTGCGGGAGACGTACGCGGCCCGGGAGTAGGCGTGGATGAAGGCGCGTGGAGGAAGGCGCGCGTAGGCGGTTCAGGCCCGGTCGGCGACCAGTTCGTCGGCCGGGCTGTTGACCGGCTGGGGCGTGCCGGACAGATCGAGGACGAAGAGCGGGACGCCGAGGCGGTCGGCGACCCCGCGGGCGTCGTCGGCGTAGCCGGAGAGCGAGAAGTACACGGAGCGCGCGGACTCCGACAGGGCGGTGAGCCACAGGCACTCCACGTCCCGCGGCGAGGCGGGCCGCACCGTCGGGTCCACCTGCGCAAGGACGCCGCGTGCCGCGAGCCCGATCCCGTTCGGCTGCCGTCGGTCGGCGCGCCGGACGTCGCGGTAGCCGAGCCAGCGCAGATAGAGCGCGGCAGCGGTGACGGCGTCCCGCGCGGTGCGGATGGCGACGGGCTGGAAGGCGGCCCGCGGCGGCATCGGGGCCTCGCCCCCGCCGGGCGGCGGGCCGTCCTCGCCCAGTGGTCGCACCGCCCCGTTCACCGGGACCCGGAGGATCGCCCCGCAGGGGCAGCCCAGATCCGGCTGCGGCCACTGGTCCTCGCGGCCGCAGAGTGTGCAGCGGACCGCGACCCAGTCGTCGTCCCAGGTGCGGTGGGTGACGACGGAGGGTTCCGACAGACGGTTCAGCGGCGGGGCGACCGGGGCGCCGCACGCACAGGGGTAGGACGGCACGGTGTAGAGGTGCTCCCGGCGGCAGGCCGGACAGCGCACCGGCACGCTCTCGGGCATGGCCCACTCCAAGGTGTCACATCGGGACGGGGGTCCCATGGTGCCCCCGCCGGCCCTCTCGTGTCCGTCGCTTGGCCCATCGCGGACCCCACGGTGGTGCCGTCTTGACGACGTGCGCGACCCCACGTACATACCTTTCAGTTAGCAAAAAAAGAATTCCGCCATACGGAAGCTTCGGACTCCACTGGTGAAACTCCGTGCTCACCGCGGGGCGCGACGGGAGCGCGAATCCGACAGCGGAAGCAGGAGCACCCCAGGGCTCGTATGACCGCCGCCCGTGCGGCGGTGGAGATCCTCAAACGCGAGGGCGCCAGCAACGCGTTCGGTGTCCCGGGGGCGGCGATCAAGGCGATCAACCCCTTCTACGCGGCCCTGAAGGCACCCGGCGGGATCCACCACACGCTCGCCCGCCATGTCGAGGGCGCCTCGCACATGGCCGAGGGCCATACCCGTACCCGCCACGGCAACATCGGTGTGTGCATCGGCACATCCGGCCCGGCCACGGCACCGACATGATCACCGGCCTCTGCTCCGCGACCGGTGACTCGATCCCCATCCTCTGCATCACCGGGCAGGCCCCGACCGCAGCGATCCACAAGGAGCGTCCGTCCTCCGGTGGCCGGTATCAGGGGCGACCTCCAAAACTGATGGGGAGCCGGCCGACGGCGCGCCGGAAGCGGCCTCTGGGGGCCGGGTCAGCGCGGGGCGGCCTGGCCCGCCGCGACCATGGTGCTGCAGATCATGCCGTAGACCGCGGTCCAGGACTCCTCGACGTCCGGCGTCCAGGCATCGCCCGCGTAGTGGCGCAAGGCGGCGATCAGGCTCTCCCCCCACGGCCGGGTAGTACACCGCCAGCGCGCCGTAGCCAACGTGGCGGCGGCCCAGGTTCTGCAGCATGCCCACAAGGGCGTCGGAGTCGTCCAGGTTGGCGACCAGCGCACCCAGCGCGGCCCACAAGCGGTCGCGCTGCTCATCGAGGTGAGCCGCGAACAGCGGGCGCACGCTGGGGTGGTGGGTGACGAGGTGGCCATAGAAGTACGCGGTCAGCTGCGGACCGTGGGGCTGGACGGCCGCGAAGCTGCTCCGGATGAGTGAGGGGTCTGTTGGTCATGCGTGCCGCCTGTAGCCAGACGCGCACGGGCCGAACAAGCCGGGTCCGGAGCGCCCGCCGAGCGGCGGCGGAGGGGTCGGGCAGCGGTGGTCCCATGGCCGCGGGCACCTGAGGGCGCGGTCCCAACAGCTGCTGCGCGCGAACGTGTTGGGAAAACGAACGCGCTGTGACCTTCGCCATACAGGAGTCGGGTCCGCCTCTTCGGCTACACTGCCGCGCCGGCTGCGTCAGCCGTTCCTGCGCGCCACGCCCCCGTAGAAGCCGATCTCCTCGGATCCTGCCGGCGGCGGGCTGTCCGGGCGCCAGAACGGGACCTGGGCGAGGCCGGGCTCGACCAGTTCGAAGCCGGTGAAGAACCGCTCGATCTCGGCGCGGGACCGCAGATTCAGGCTGGCGGTGGCCTTGTTGTAGACGGCCTGGGCATCGCTGCGGTCGGCGAAGTCGTCCGTGGCGTGCGACAGCACCAGGAAGCTGCCGGCCGGCAGCGCGTCGCGCAGGGTGGTGACGATCCGCTCGGGGTTCTCCGCGTCGGTGAGGAAGTGGACGACGGCGACGAGGAGCAGGGCGACCGGCTCGTCGAAGTCGATGACCTGGCGGACATCGGGGTGCTCCACGATGGCCCGCGGGTCGCGCAGGTCGGCGAGGACGATGCTGGTCGAGCCGGAGCGGCTGAGCAGCGCGTCGGCGTGCACCTTCACGATCGGGTCGTTGTCGATGTACGCGACGCGTACGTCCGGCGCCACCTCGTGGGCGATCTCGTGCACGTTCGGCGAGGTGGGCAGCCCGGTGCCGATGTCGAGGATCTGGCGGACGCCCTCGCCGACGACGTAGCGGACGGCACGCCGCAGGAAGTCGCGGTTGGCCCGCAGGCCCATCCGCACCTCGGGCGCTGCGGCGGCCAGTTCGTCGCCGGCCTGCTGGTCGACCTCGTAGTTGTCCTTGCCGCCCAGCAGGTAGTCGTAGATCCGCGCGGGATGCGGTCTGCTGGTGTCGATCTCCTCGGCGCGGAAGCCGCCCTGTCTCACACTGCGCTCCTCTCGACGCCCGCCACGGCTCACCTGCGCGTGAACGGCCGACGTCAGCTTCCCACATCAACCCCTGTACGCCTGCCACCAGTTCGCTCAGGGGCGGCTGCCGTCCGCCGCGTCCAGCGGTACGAGGTTGTTGGCGCTCAGCAGGTCGCCGCCGATCGGGGACAGGACGGCCTCACGCAGTTCTCCGATGCCCGGGTCGCTGACCGACACGGTCAGGGTGTAGGCCGGCTGGCCCGTGATGGTGTTCGAGGAGTCGATCGGGGCCAGAAGGCCGTCCATGACATGCGCCCCCCGGTAGCCGGGGCACAGGGCCCGCACCGGCAGGGTGACCTCAGCGGCTCCGCCGCCGCTCGCGTCGATGCGCATCGCGCCGTCGCGGCCGGCGCGCGTGGGACTGGTCCAGGTGACGGGCAGCCCGTGCGCGCCGCCGATCAGGCCGTTCGGCCCCTCGATCTCCACGGCGACTCCGTCCGTGCCCAGGGTACGGGACAGTTTCAGCGGCTGTTTCCCGCCGGGCGCGAAGAGCAGCTGGATGGTGAAGCGGCCGGGGGCGTTCGCCCGCTGCTCGTATCCGTAGGAGCCGAGTACGAGCCGCGGGCCGGCGGGCTGCGGCGGTTCGTCGCTGGGCGCGGGGGAGGAGGCGTCCGCGGGCAGCGGAAAGTGGTGGAAGCCCTTGACCCCGCACTCACCGCCGTCGGTGACCCCGCCTCCGTCCAGGGGCACGGCCCGTGCGGGGCCCGGCGGGGCGGGCTCCCCCCACTCGAAGGGGCTTTGCCGGTAGACGACGGCGATCACGACGGCGGCCGCGGCCGCCCACGGAACCGCCGCCCGTGCCCTGTCGCCCATGAAACCTCCTCCGAACGGCAGGATGCCAGCCGGTCCCGTGGAGCCGGGGACCGACCCCGATGGCCGGGACCTCCGTGGCCGCGGGACGGCCCATGACATCCTGTGGCGTCACAGGACGTCACAGGATGCCGGCCGGCAAGGGCGGGAGTCCGGAGGCTACGGGGAAGATGGATGAAGCTCTGCTTTCTGGTGGAGGAGCAATACCGCCACGACGGCATGCCGGTCGAAGTGATCCGCCAACTGACCTCCTGGGGACACCAGGTGGACGTGCTGCGGCCCGGCGGTTCGCTGCTGCGCATGACGGAGGCGGTACAGGCGAGCACCCATGACGCGTGGGTGCTCAAGACGGTTTCCGGCGGCCCGGGGCTGACCTTGCTCGAAGCCGCGGCCTCGGCCGGGATGACGACGGTCAACGACGCCCGGTCCATACGGGGCGTACGGGACAAGGCGCTGGCCGCCGCCATCGGCCGCAGCCGCGGGCTTCCGCTGCCGCCGACCTACGCGGCGGCGCGGCCCGAACTCCTCGCCGAGATACCGGCGTCGGAGTACCCGTTGGTGGTCAAGCCCGCCGACGGCAGCTCCGGACGGGCCGTGCACCTGGTGTCGTCGCCGGACCGGCTCGCCACGATGGTCCCCGAACTGGCCGGAGAGGGCATGCTCATCGCCCAGCCGTATGTGGCCAATTCGGGTGTCGACGTCAAGGTGTACTGCGTGGGTGGCGAACTGTACGCGACCGAGCGCCGCTCCCCGCTCCACCCGCACCGTGCGGTGCGGGAGCGCCGCATCCCGCTGCCGGCCGAGGTGGCCGCGATGGCCGCCCAGGTCGGAGCGGTCTACGGCCTCGATCTGTACGGGGTCGACGTGGTGCTGGGTCCCGACGGCCCCGTGGTGGTCGACGTGAACGACTTCCCCAGCTTCCGGCAGGTCCCCGACGCGGCGGCGCGAGTGGCACGGGCCGTGCTCGGGCTGGCCCGCACCGGCCGGCCGCCCGCCGCGGCCGAGGCGGCGGACGCCTCCGCCGCGGCCGACGCATCCGCCGCGGCTTCCGCCCGCCCGCCGCAACAGCACCCCGCGGACGCGGGGCCGCCGTTGAAGCTCCGTGCGCGTCCCGCTCAGCTCCCCGTGGCGATGGGCGAGAACATATGAGGATCGCCGTGATCACGCCGGATCCCGGCCATCCGCTGCTGGCCGCCACCGCCGCCCTGCTCACCCCCCGGCATCATGTGGAGACACTGGACCCGGGAACGGCGGGGGCCTCCGGGCCGCTCGCCGACGTCTACCTGCTGAAGTCCCGTACGCCACGCGCCCTGGCCCTCGCCCACGCCCTGGAGCGGCGCGGCGCCCGCGTGGTGAACTCCGCAGCCGCCACCGCGCTGTGCCAGGACCGCGTGGCGATGGCCGAACACGCCCGCCGGGCCGGCCTCCCGTTCGCGGCCACCCGCACGGTCACCACACCCGCTCGACTGGCGTCGGGCCCGCGGCTGTCCGGCCCCGTGGTGGTCAAGAGTCGCCACAGCCGACGGCACGACCTGGTGGCCCTCCTCGACGACGGCGCCCGCCTGCGGGAACTGGCCGCCGCCTGGCCGCAGGAGCCGGTCGTGGTCCAGGAGTTCGCGCCGAACAGCGGCTGGGACCACAAACTGTGGGCGATCGGGGACCGGTTGTTCGCCGCCCTGCGCCGTTCCGAACTCTCTCCCGAGGGACGGGGCCCCACCCTGCCGCTCGCCCCCGACGGCCTGCCGCCCGGCTGGCCCGCCCTGGTGCGCCGGGTCGGCGAGGTCTTCGCGCTGGACGTCTACGGCGTGGACGTGATCGACAGGGGCGACGGCGCCCCGCTGATCGTGGACATCAACGCCTTCCCCGGAGTCCGGGGCCAGACCGGCGCTCCGGAGGCCCTCGCGGCACTGGTCCTGCGCGGAGCCGGCCGGCCATCGGCCGCGGTACCCGGTCGGCCGGCACATGAGGGCCAGGCGGGGTGAGGCGGCGGGGGCGTCAACCTCCGCTCCTGCTGCCGCATGCCCGCGGGACGGTGGAGCGCCGAGTGCACCGCCTTCGGCAGGGCCGGCAGGGGCTGTCCCGCCCCGCTGAGTGCCCGCGTCGTCCGCATCGTGCCCGCCCGGCCGGCCTCGACGGTTTCCCGCAGATGCAGCGCGAGCACGGCGACCGTGACGGCGGCGCGGGGACCACCCCGCAAAAACGCGATCCCGTGCGGCTCCGGCCGGTCCGTCGCCGTGTCGTCCATGAGGGCCCCGAACGAGACGGGGCCCGCCGCCCCCGTGCCGGCGGACCCGTGTGCCGAGGATGTGCCCGCGACGGGGGTGAGTTGAAGCCCCCCGACAGGTGTTCAGAGGTTCACTTGAGGGTTGCGTAGACGGCGTACGCCCGTCGGTGCAGCCGGCTCACCCGCTCTCGTGCCCGGCCTCGTGCTCCGACAGCCCCGGCCAGTCGTCGGGACCGCCGCCCTGCCATTCGATCAGGTCGCTCTCCTCCACCTCGATCCGGTCGAGATCGACCAGACGCAGGATCTCGACGACGTCGTCCAGGTGGCTGGCGATCCCGAGGGTCACCTCACCCTCGGTGACCCGCCGCGATCCGTCCAGCGCCGGGGCGTGCACCACGATGTGCGCATGTTCCGTTGGCTGCTCCATGTCTTCAGGCTGCTGCCGCATGGCCGGATTCGCACCCGGGAACACCGAGAGCACCGGACGCGGGACGGTCTGTGTCCGGTGTCCGCGGGTTTTGGGCGGGGCCGCCGCACCGCGGTGAAGCCCGCGGCGGCGGCCGCGGGGCGCTCCAGCAGCGGGAGTTCCGTGAAGAGGATCGACAGGTTGAGGGTGAAGCGCTGGTCCGCGAATCCCATCCGGCTTCGCTCCTCTCCTCCTCGACGTCCACCGTTCCGATGCCTTGATTCCGTATTGCGGAATACATTTTCCGTTAATGGAAGCCTGTCCGCAGGTGTGGACGGCTGTCAAGCAGCGCACACGAACAGGGCCCCGCAGCGCACACGAAAAGGGCCCCGCGTCGATCGGGTGATCGGCGCGGGGCCCTGTGGACGCGACGTCAGCGGTCGCGCCGGCGTGCCGAACGGCGGGAGCGGGCGTCGACGGCCAGGAGCCCCACCACGAGTGCGACGAGCACGCCCCCCGCCGCCCACCAGACCTGGTCGGCGGTGCCGCCGGAGCCCCCGGACGCCACCGGTCGCGCGGGCGGGGAAGAGGCCCGCGCCGCGGGCGTGGACGGCGCCGTCGTCGGCGGGGGCGAGGGCCGGGCGGCCGCGGCCGCCGCCTCGTCCGTGCTGGTGAAGGTGAACCGGCCCTGGAGCGGAGCCCCGTCCGCCGCCACGGTCCGCCAGGTCACCTGGATCGTGCCGGTCGGCAGGGCCCGGACCTTCTGCCGTACGTCGGCGTTCACCACGCTCGGTGTGCCCTCGCTGTAGTACGACCCGTCCGGTCCGGTGACCGCGACCGTCGTGTACTGCTGGTTCACCGGGCCGTCGAAGCGCAGCGTGACGGTCGTCGGTGCCTTGGCCACCACGGAGTCCGCGGCCGGGCTGGAGCCGAGTATCCGGGCGTGCGCCGACGCCGGTGACGCCGGCAGGAGGACCGACAGGACGGCCAGCAGCAGGGCCGGCACGAGCGGCAGCCGGGCCGGACGGAGCGAGCGGTAGGGGAATCTGCGCTTCACATACCAGTACGTCGGGTCCGGCCCCCGGAAAGTTCCCGCGGATCCACCGCCTTCCCGTGGGAACTTTCCGCCGGTGCGGCCCGACCCCTTGTGCAAGTGCGGGGGTGACGCCGCAACCGAGCCGGAGGGCATCAAGTCATGAGCACCACCACCAGGACCACGCCGAGACGTTCCACCCGCCGCGGTGTCCTCGCCGCCACCGCGGCGGTCTCCATAGGGATCGCCGCCCTGGCCGGGTGCGGCTCGGGCGGGTCGTCCTCCTCCGGGAAGGCCGACGCCACCGCGACGCCCGCCGAGGCCAAGGCCACGACCGCCGCGGCGCCGGTGACCGTGAAGGACCCGTGGGTGAAGGCCGCCGACAGCAAGATGACGGGCGTGTTCGGCACCCTGGTCAACAACACCGACGCCGAGATCACGGTTGTGTCCGGCGCCTCCACCGCCTCCAAGACGGTGGAACTGCACGAAACCGCCGACGTGAACGGCAAGCCGATGATGCGTCCGAAGGAGGGCGGCTTCGTCATCCCGGCCAAGGGCAGCCACGTGCTCCAGCCGGGCTCCGACCACGTGATGCTGATGGACCTGGCCAAGGCCGTGAAGCCCGGTGACGAGGTCACCGTGACCCTGACGCTCAAGGACGGCCGGACCGTGAAGTTCACCGCCGTCGCGAAGGCGTTCGCGGGAGGCAAGGAGAACTACATGCCCGGCATGAAGAAGAGCTGATGCCCGCCATGGACAAGAGCCCCACACCCCCCGCCGCATCCAGCGACACAGCCGGGGGCGGCGCGGCGCTCGGCCGGCGCCGGCTGCTGTCCGGCGGGGCGCTCACCCTCGGCGGGGCCCTGGCCGGGGCCGGAATCGTCGCCGCGGCCGGCGACGGTTCCGGCAGTGCCTCCGGCACCGGCGCGGCTCGGCCGCAGAACGTCGCCTACGGTGTGCAGAAGGTCCCCTTCCACGGCCGGAACCAGGCGGGGATCGCCACCCCGGCGCAGGCCCACGGCGTGTTCCTCGGCTTCGACCTGGCTCCCGGAGTGGACCGCGCGGCGCTCGGCCGGATGATGCGGCTGCTGACCGACGACGCCGCGCGTCTCACCCAGGGCGAGCCGGCTCTCGCCGACACCGAGGCGGACCTCGCGGAGCTGCCGGCCCGGCTGACCGTCACCTTCGGGTTCGGCCCGGGTCTCTTCAAGGCCGCCGGTCTGGAGGACCAGCGGCCCGCGTCGCTCACGCCCCTGCCCCGTTTCTCCATCGACCGGCTCCAGGACCGCTGGAGCGGGGGCGACCTGCTGGTGCAGATCTGCGCCGACGACCCGGTCACCGTCGCGCACGCGCAACGGATGATCGTCAAGGACGCGCGCTCGTTCGCCCGGCTGCGCTGGACGCAGCGCGGGTTCCGTCGCGGACGCGGCATCCAGGACGACGGCCTGACGCAGCGCAATCTCATGGGCCAGCTCGACGGCACCGCCAATCCGGTACCCGGCCAGGACGCCTTCGCCAAGGCGGTGTGGACCGACTCCGGCCCCGGCTGGCTGCGGAACGGCGGCACGACCTGCGTCGTGCGGCGGGTCCGCATCGAGCTGGAGACCTGGGACGCCGCCGACACCAAGGCCAAGGAGTTCACCATCGGCCGGCGTCTGCGCACCGGGGCCCCGCTCACCGGCACGCACGAGAAAGACGTTCCCGACTTCGAGGCGAGGGACGCGCTCGGCTTCCCGGTCATCTCGGAGTTCTCGCACATGCGGCGGGCCCGTGTGAACGAGGACCGGCTGAAGATCTTCCGCCGCCCGTACAACTACGACGACGCGCCGGACTCGGGCGGACGCCCGGACACCGGTCTGCTCTTCGTGGCCTACCAGCGCGACATCGGCGAACAGTTCCTGCCCATCCAGCGCAGGCTCGCCGACTCCGACCTCCTCAACCAGTGGACCACCCCGATCGGCTCCGCCGTCTTCGCCGTCCCGCCCGGCTGCGCCCCCGGCGGCTGGATCGGCGAGACCCTGCTGGGGTAGACGGCGCGGCATGGACGGCCAGGCGCCAGCGCCCCGGCACCAGCGTGGGAACACCCGGCCGGGGCGCTGGACCGTCTCCCCGGGCCTCCGGGCCTCCGGGCCTCCGGGTCTCCGGGCCTCCGGGCATCTCTGTCCCCGGACCTCCGTGCTCCCGGGTTCGCAGTGCGTCAATGGGCCTCACGCATCGAGTACGGCGGCGACGGCCTCGATCTCGACGAGCTGGTCCTTGTAGCCGAGCGCAGTGACGCCCATCAAAGTGCTGGGGACATCGTGGTCAGCGAACGAATCCCGGACCACTTCCCAGGCGGCTACCAGATCCTCCCGCCGGACCGATGCGACGAGAACCCTCGTACTGATGACGTCCTGGAGGGACGCACCGGCGGCAGTGAGGGCAGTTTGCATGTTCTCAACGGCTTTCAGCGCCTGGCCCGCGTAGTCTCCGATCGCTGCCGTGGAACCGTCGTCGTTCAGTGGACACGCCCCGGCGAGGAAGATCAGGCGTGACTCGGCGGGCGCCGTGGCTGCGTAGGCGTACTCGGCGACGTCGGACAGGGAGGCGGAGCGGATCAGGGTGATGGCACGAGCCACGGTCGTGGGGTCCTTTCCCATCGGGTGTCGAGCGCGGACATCCTGCCAACGGCGCGTTGGCGCCGCCTTCCCTTTTCTCCCCAGGAGCCTCCCTGCCGGTCTGTGGCGAGGCATCCGGCATGCCGGGTGTGCTTCCTGGGCGAGACAGGAGACCCGCCCCACACCACGTCATCGCGAAGACGATCGTGACCGAGCCTGGGCGCAAGCGACGAGTCCGTTAAGGTCGTCCCGGAGCGAGCCCTGGATGTGCTCTCTCGGCCGGAGGGCTGAGACAACGCGCAGGTCAAAGCCGATGCCATGGGGGCACAGTGCGATTGAGAGTGGAATTCACGACCGAGCCCTTCGACCTCGACGAGGCGCCCGCGCACGCGCTGGTGGCCCGTGAGGTCATCGAGGCGGCCGACCTGGACGCCGTCGACGTCGGTCCGTTCGGCAACACCGCGGAAGGCGGCGCCGACGCGGTGCTCACCGCCGTCGAGGTACTGCTGCGCAGGACCCTGGAGGCCGGCGCCACCCGGGTCTCGCTGCAGGTCAACGTGGTGGGGGAGGGCGGCAGATGACAGCCACCGGGGACGAGTCCTTCATCACGGCTGTGAAACCGCTGGTCGACGCTATGGGGGGCGAGATGCTGCCCCCGGACCAGGCCGGCCCCGACGACGTGGTGCTCGCCTGGCAGGGCGCCGACGTCGTCGCCGTACGGCTGCCGCAGTTCGCCGACTCGCTCGATCACCTCCTGGCCGCCATGGAGCGCAAGCGCGGCAAGCCGCTGGCGGAACTGGACCGCAAGGCCAAGCAGGAGGTCGTACGGGTACTGGAGGCGCGCGGCGCCTTTTCCGTGCGGCACGGGGTGGAGACCGTGGCGAGCGCCCTCGGCGTCAGCCGCTTCACCGTCTACAACTACCTCAACCGCGAGAAGCAGGGCTGAGAAGGCACCTCCGACCCAGAATCTTCAACAAAGTGTTGACGCCGTCACGCGCAGGGCGTTAGCTGGTCGCAGCCCGTTTTGGACCAAGGCCACGGAGGCCCTCGTGACCTCGACTTCCGCGCCGCCGGGTCTCACCCGGTTCAACGCCCTGGAGCAGCCCGCGGCCCTGGCCGTCCTCCGCGGGGCATGCGCCTCCACGGCGTGGGCCGGCCGACTGGCCGCCGCGCGTCCCTACCGCACCGCCGACGACCTCTACGCCGCGAGCGACGCCGCCCTGGCCGAGCTGACCGCGGCGGACCTTCGGGAGGCGATGGCCGGGCACCCGCCGATCGGCCGCCCCGCGCCCGGGGACCCCGCCTCGGCCCGGGAGCAGCGGGGCATGGCGGGCGCCTCCGAAGAGCTCAAGGCGGAGATGCTCGAACTCAACCTGGCGTACCAGCAGAGGTTCGGCCACGTCTTCCTGATCTGCGCCACCGGCAGGACCGGTGAGCAGATGCGCGACGCGCTCAGGGAACGGATCGGCAACCCGCCGGAGCGGGAGCGAGAGATCGTCCGCACCGAACTGGGCAGGATCAACCGCATCCGGCTCGCCCGGCTCCTCGACGAGGACCGCGCATGAGCGGCACCCGGACCACCGCCTCCGTGTCCACCCACGTCCTGGACACCGGCGTCGGCCGCCCCGCCCGGGGTATCGCCGTCCGTCTGTCCGCCCGCCCGGGGCGGGACGCGGGCTGGCGGGCGCTCGGCGGTGCCGTGACCGACGCGGACGGGCGGTGCGCCGACCTCCCGGCCCCGCCGGAGGGAACCACCCATGTGCGGCTCGACTTCGCGGTCGAGGCGTACGCCGAGAAGAAGCAAGCCGATGCGCAGCAGGACGCCCCCGCGAACCGGGACAGCGGTGCCGTAGGAGCCTTCTTCCCGGAGGTGGCGATCACGTTCGCCGTCGAGCCGGGCGAGCACTACCACGTGCCGCTGCTGCTCAGCCCGTTCGGCTACTCCGTATACCGAGGGAGTTAGCAGGCACCATGGCAGTCCATTCCCAACCGGCACGCCCCGTGATGCTGGGACAGAACCAGTACGGCAAGGCCGAGAACCGAGTCGTCAGGGTCACCCGGGACGGCGCCACCCACCACATCAAGGACCTGAACGTGTCGGTGTCGCTCTCCGGCGACATGGACGAGGTCCACTACTCCGGCTCGAACGCCACCGTCCTGCCCACCGACACCACCAAGAACACGGTGTTCGCGTTCGCCAAGGAGTACGGCATCGACTCCGCCGAGCAGTTCGCCATCCACCTCGCCCGCCACTTCGTGACCTCCCAGGAGTCCATCCACCGCGCCCGCATCCGCGTCGAGGAGTACACCTGGGACCGGATCGCCACATCGGAGGCCGCGGCCGGGCCGGCCGGCCCCGACGAGCCCCGGCACTCCTTCGTCCGCAGCGGCCGGGAGACCCGCCTGACGCAGATCACGTACGACGGCTCGTCGTGGGAGGTCGTCTCCGGCCTCAAGGACCTCGTTGTGATGAACACGACCGACTCCGAGTTCTGGGGCTACGTCAAGGACAGGTACACGACGCTGCCGGAGGCCCGCGACCGCATCCTGGCCACCCAGGTCTCCGGACGCTGGCGCTTCAACTGGACCGGCGACGAGCAGAAGGCACCCGACTGGGAGGAGTCCTACGAACAGACCAGGACGCACCTGCTGCGGGCCTTCGCCGAGACCTACTCCCTCTCGCTGCAGCAGACGCTGTACCGGATGGGCGCGCGCATCATCGACCACCGCGCCGAGATCGACGAGGTCCGCTTCTCGCTCCCCAACAAGCACCACTTCCTGGTCGACCTGGAGCCGTTCGGGCTGACGAACGACAACGAGGTCTACTTCGCCGCCGACCGGCCGTACGGCCTGATCGAGGCCACGGTCCTGAGAGACGGCTGCGAGGCGAGGATCCCCGTGGACCTCAGCAACCTCTGACCTGCGGCCTCTGCCTCTCCGGCCTCTGCCCCCTGACCTCCGGCCTCTGACCTCCGGCCTCTGACCTCCGGCCTCTGACCTCCGGCCTCTGACCTCCGGCCTCTGACCTCCGGCCTCCGACGGACAAGGACGAACGAACCATGGCAGCAGCCCGGCGCACCGTCATCGAGAACGGCGCGATCGCGACCGTGGACGCAGACGACACCGAGTACGCCTCCGGACACGTCGTCATGGCGGGCGACCGCATCGAGGCGGTCGGCGCGGGCAAGGCCCCCGAAGGACTGGAGAACGTCGTACGCCGCATCGACGCGTCCGGCCACCTCGTGACCCCCGGCCTGGTCAACACCCACCACCACTTCTACCAGTGGCTCACCCGGGGCCTGGCCACGGACCACAACCTCTTCGACTGGCTCGTCGCGCTCTACCCGACCTGGGCGCGCATCGACGAGACGATGGTCCACGCGGCCGCGCAGGGCTCGCTCGCCATGATGGCCCGCGGCGGGGTGACCTGCGCCATGGACCACCACTACATCTACCCGAAGGGCTCCGGCGACCTGTCCGGCGCGATCGTCCGCGCCGCCCGCGAGACGGGCGTCCGCCTCACCCTGGCCCGCGGCTCCATGGACCGCGGCGAGAAGGACGGCGGCCTGCCGCCGGACTTCGCCGTCGAGACACTTGAGGGCGCGCTCGCCGCGACCGAGGCGACCGTCGACGAGCACCACGACGCCTCCTTCGGCGCCATGACCCAGGTGGCGGTCGCCCCCTGCTCGCCGTTCTCCGTCTCCACCGAACTCCTCGCGCAGGGCGCCGAACTGGCCCGCCGCAGGGGCGTGCGCCTGCACACCCACGGCTCGGAGACGGTGGAGGAGGAGAAGTTCTGCCACGAGCTGTTCGGCATGGGCCCGACCGACTACTTCGCGTCGACGGGCTGGCTGGGCGAGGACGTGTGGATGGCCCACTGCGTCCACATGAACGACTCCGATATCGCCGCCTTCGCCCGGACGGGGACGGGCGTCGCCCACTGCCCGTCGTCCAACGCCCGTCTCGCGGCGGGCATCGCGCGTGTCCCGGACATGCTCGCCGCCGGCGTTCCCGTCGGCCTCGGTGTCGACGGCACCGCCTCCAACGAGTCCGGCGAACTCCACACCGAACTGCGCAACGCGCTCCTCATCAACCGCCTGGGCCCCCATCGCGAATCCGCCCTCAACGCCCGTCAGGCGCTGCGCCTGGGCACCTACGGAGGCGCCCAAGTCCTGGGCCGGGCCCACGAACTGGGCTCCCTGGAACCGGGCAAGCTCGCCGACCTGGTGCTGTGGAGGCTCGACACGCTGGCCCACGCCTCGATCGCCGACCCGGTGACCGCCCTGGTCCTCGGCGCGGCGGCGCCGGTGACCGCCTCGTTCGTCCACGGCCGGCAGATCGTGGAGAACGGCCGGCTGCTGCACGTCGACGAGGACGCCGTCGCCCGCTCCACGCGCGAGCAGGCCCGCCGCCTGGCCCGGATCGCCGCGGGGGGCTGACAGGTCCGCGGCTCCGGCCGGGAGGGACGGCTCCCGGCCGACGCCCGTGGACCCGAGCGGGGACCACGGCGGCCGTCGCCGGGGCGCTCCGGAACGGGTGCGCCCCGGAGCGGTCCCGGATGCCGGCACGACGGCCGCCCGCGCGATGCCCGGCTATGCGCCCGGGGCCGGCGCGGGACCCGGCCACGCCATGAGGTTGGCGAGCAACTCGGCCTGCTCGACGGCGTCGTCGAGCGCATGGTGCGTATGGCGGCGGCGGGACAGCAGATGACGGGGCATCGTGCCCTTCGCCACCGCGCGCAGCGGCAGCCGCGCCTTCGTCGCGTACAGCGTCTTCATGTCGAGGCAACCGGAGTGGCCGAACGGGCTCGCCCCGGTGAAGCGGATCAGGTACCAGTACAGGAACGTCCAGTCGTACGAGGCCGGGTATCCGCCCATCACGGGCTGTGCGCCCCCGCTGACCTCCCTCACCCAGTCCGCGAACTCGGTGAGGGCGACGGCCGGTTCGGCGCCCTCGGCCTTCAGCCGCTCCCGGTCGAGGCCGCTCACCGCCAGCGCCTCGGGCACGAAGTCGTCACTGATCGGCCGCAGTTCCCGGTAGAACGTGCGCTCCTCGGGGTCGGCCGGGGTGAACCCGTCGGCGTCCTGCACCCCCGCGACGGCGGCGCCGAGGCTCAGCATGGAGTACGGCCCCGGAATCGGGCCGTCCGCCTCGACGTCGACGGAGACGTACAGGCTCGGCTTGATCTTTCGTGCTGCCATGGATGTGCAGCCTGACAGCCCAGGACCGAACCCCGCACCCGGATATCAGGCGCGTCGGAGTGACGCCGCGGCGGCGGGCGCGACGAAGCAGTGGCAGCAGCACCCGCTCACCGAGGCTCGGGCCGCAGCACGGCCGCCGTCAGCGCCAGGGCCACCGCCGAGGGCAGCCGGTGGCGGGGTGCTGGGGAGTGTGGACCACAGGATGGTGGCGGCGAACCGGACCGCGTGCGTGGCCGCGTTCGGCCAGCGTCGTCTTGCCAGAGCCGGGCAACCCGCAGATGATGAACAGGATCGACACGAACGGCACCCTAGCCATGACGAGTCCGGCCGGCGAAGGATTACCGATCACTCAACCTTTGCAAGCGAGCGGCACAGGTCCCTCAGGCCGGCGATGGCCGGAAGCCGACGGGCTACCTCATAGACAGTCATGGGCTCAATCAACTGGATCCCTCTCTGACCTCAGCCGCGCTCCTGCCAGACGTCATGATCAGCAGTAATTGCAGAGCTGGACGGCCGCGTCGGTTGAATGCGCGAGCCCACCAGTACCATGGCCGGTGCAACCGAAGTCGGGTATGCGCTGACCCCGATCGCCCGCGACCGATACGAGACCTTGCAGCGGCTGACGGACTGGGCCGAACGCAACCGCGTCCACATCGCCGAGGCGCGTGCAGCCTACGACGCCGAGCACCGGCCGGAGCCGCTCGACGCGTAGGCCGCGGTCGCCCGCCGGGGTGGGGCCCCGGCTCCTACAGCCCGAACAGGCTCGGATCCGTCGCCAGCTCCTTGAAGCAGTCCTGCGGATTCGCCACCAGCCTGCGTTCCTTGAGGTCCAGCAGCCCGCCGACCCCGGTGAGCTCGGCGGCCACGGTGCCGTCCGTCTTCCGGATGGTCTGCTCGATCCGGAACGTCTTGCCCTCGCCCCAGACGAAGGCGCACGTCACGTCGACCTCGTCACCGGCGAGGAGCTCCCGCTTGTAGCGGATGGTCGTCTCCAGGGCGACGGGACCCACGCCCGTGGCGACGAGCCCGGTCTGGCTGATGCCCGCCGCCTGTAGAAGTGACCAGCGGGCGTGTTCGGCGTAGTTGAGGTACACGCTCTGGTTGAGATGGCCCTGCACATCGGTCTCGTATCCGCGGACGGTGACCCGGACGGAAAACGGCTCGCTCACTGCTTCCCCTTCTCACGTTCGTTGCCCTGCCCACCGATCTTGGCATGGGCCTCTCAGACTCGGCGCGGGGATGCCAGCACGTAGCGCTGTCTCGTCCGCGGGTCGGTGTGCTCGCTCACCTGCCAGCCGGCCTCCTCCAGCGTCGCCGCGCAGGCGCGCAGTGCCGCGAGGTCGGGCTCCCGCACGGCGACCGCCTCCGGCTGCGGGGTCGCGCGCACCCGGTAGCCCGCGCCGTCGCCGGACGCGGGCCGGTGCCCCGCCGCCTCCAGCGCCAGCGCCGCGGCCCGCACCAGGTGCGCGCGCTCCCAGCCGCACGGGCGGTCCGTGGCGCCGTCCGGGTTGGTCATCCGGCGCAGCTCCAGCAGCCCCTGCCAGGCACCGCGCACCTCCCGCAGGCGCGCGGGCGAGGCGTCCGCGGACTCCCCGCCGCCGCCCCGCGCGGCGAACACGCCGGAGTCCGCCGCGGCCGGGGCGGACGCCACCGCCTCCTCGGCGGGCGCCTCCCGTACACGCTGCCCGGCGGGCGTCAGGAAGTGGTCGTGCGGCGGCCGCGGATGCCGGAAGGCCAGCCCTCGCTTCACCAGCGCCGCGAGCTGGGCCGGCGTCCCCTTGAGCCGCCCGGTCACGGGGTCGGCGGCGTCGATGACCCGCCGCTGCGCGGCGGTCGGCGGCCGGGTCACGACGTGCTCCTTCCCGCAGGACGGGGATGGGGGGATGGGCCGCCCTTCCGCGGAGAGGGGCCATGCGGGAACAGTACGTGCCGGGTATGACAAGGCATGCGACGTCCGACGCCCGGTGCCGGACCGGGCGCGGGCGCCAGGGGGCGTGGGTCAGTGATGCGCGGCGTACGAGACGAAGGTGGACCACGGTGCGGCGCCCACGGTGAGGTGGGGGCCCTCGGTGCGTTTCGAGTCACGTATGCGGACGGTGTCGGGGGTGACGGCGACCTCGACGCATGCCGGGCCGTCGTCGGTGCTGTAGCTGCTCTTGAACCACTTCTCGTCAAGGCCGTGACCTGCCGAGGGGCTGCTCATCATGTCTCTCCCAGCATTTTCTCGATGAAGGCCAAGGACTCACGGGGCGTGAGAGCCTGGGCACGGATGATGCCGTAGCGCAGCTCAAGGATCTGGATCTCCTTGGGCTCCGAGATCAGGCGGCTGATGCGCTGCACCTCACTGTGCCCCACCGTGGTGCCCTCCTTGAGCCGCAGCAGGTGGAAGGCCCACCGAGACCTGCATTGTCCTCACGATCCAGCGGCAGCACCTGGATCTCCACGTTCCGCATCTGCCCGATGGCCAAGAGCCGTTCGAGCTGTCGGCGTAGCACCATCTTGCCTCCGACTCGTCGGCGCAGGGTCGCTTCGTCGTGAACGAAGCTGAACACCGGGGTCATCCGCTCGGTGTCGACGACCGTCTGACGTGCCAGACGGGCAGCGACACGTCGTTCCAGCTCCTCTTCGGAGAAGGCCGGCCGTCGTGACCCGAACACGGCCCGAAGGTACTCCTCCGTCTGTAGAAGTCCATTGACGACGGAGTTGTCGTACGCGCAGATCTCCACGGCCTCCGCCTCCAACTTCGCTAGATCCCGTACCTTCTTCGGATACCGGGACTCTTCGACCTCCCGCCTCAGCCCGGCGATCATGCCGCCCGCCTGGAGCACCCGATCCGCCGCCTCCAGGAAGGCGGCCGTCGGTGCCCGCCGCCCCCGCTCCACCGAGGACACCTGCTCCTCGCTGTACCCGATCGCCGCGCCCAGCTCGGCCTGGGTGAGCCCCGCCCGTTCCCTGCACATCTTGACGACCTTGCCGACGGTCCGCAGTACGGCCGCCGACTCCTCGTCCTCGCCCTGCCCGGTCATGCCCACGCCCCGGCACCTCCCACGTGCTGCCCGAACCCAACTCCCCGCCGGCCCGCCGGGCAACGCGTCGCCGCCCGGACACTCCCAGACAGCGACCGGACAGTGACGCTGCGTACCGCCGGTGATGGTGTGCAGCGTAGGGATCGGGCACCACGCTGAGTGACATGAACGTCGAGATGTCACCCCTGGGAGAAACCTCCGCCCCCGCCCGCCACTTCGCCATCCGCCTCTCGGCGACCCGCAGAGGCGCACGGCTTGCCCGTCGCCTGGCGTGCGAGCAACTCCGCACCTGGGGCTGGCCCTACGACTCAGGGCCGAACCGCACCGTCGCGCTCCTCGTCGGCGAACTCGCCGCGAACGCGGTGCTGCACGGCCGGGTCAAGGGCCGCGACTTCCGGCTCCGCCTCGTCCTTCACCCGGAGGGTGCCACGCTCCGTATCGAGCTGACGGACCCGCGCCCCCGGGCGCCGCCCGCCCGCCCCCGGCACGCTCCGGCCGCCCGGGCCCGACGCCGAGTACGGCCGCGGCCTGCTGCTGGTCGAGGCCCTGGCCACGCACTGGGGCACCACGGCGGGCGACCCGTACACCAAGACGGTCTGGTGCGAGGTCGCCCTGACGTGACCGTCAGTGGCCGCCGTCGGCCGCTACTGCCGGTACCCGCTGAGGAACCGCCCGATCCGGCCGATCGCCGTCTCCAGGACGTCCGCGTGCGGCAGGGTGAGGATGCGGAAGTGGTCGGGGCGGGGCCAGTTGAAGCCCGTGCCCTGGACCACCTGGATCTTCTCGCGCAGCAGCAGGTCCAGGACGAACTTCTCGTCGTCGTGGATCCTGTGCACGGCCGGGTCGAGGCGGGGGAACGCGTACAGCGCGCCCTTCGGTTTCACGCACGTCACGCCGGGGATCTCGTTGAGCTTCTCCCAGGCGCGGTCGCGCTGCTCGTGCAGCCGGCCGCCCGGCGCGGTCAGCTCGGCGATGGACTGGCGGCCGCCGAGCGCGGCCTGGATGGCGTACTGGGCGGGGGCGTTGGCGCACAGCCGCATGGAGGCCAGCATCGTCAGGCCCTCCAGGTAGTCGCGCGCGTGCTGCCTGGGGCCCGTCACGACCAGCCAGCCGGAGCGGAAGCCCGCCACACGGTACGTCTTCGACAGGCCGCAGAAGGTGAGGACCACCAGGTCGGGGGCGAGGGCGGCGGCCGAGTGGTGCACCGCGCCGTCGTACAGGATCTGGTCGTAGATCTCGTCCGCGAACACCATCAGTCCGTGCCGGCGGGCGAGGTCGAGGATGCCCTCGACGATCTCCTTCGGATAGACGGCGCCCGTGGGGTTGTTGGGGTTGATGATCACGACGGCCCTGGTGCGGTCCGTGATCTTCGACGCCATGTCGTCCAGGTCGGGGTACCAGTCGGCCTGCTCGTCGCACAGGTAGTGGACCGCCTTGCCGCCGGAGAGGGTCGTCACGGCCGTCCAGAGGGGGAAGTCCGGTGCGGGGATGAGGATCTCGTCGCCGTCCTCGACGAGCGCCTGGACGGCCATCGACACCAGCTCCGAGACCCCGTTGCCGAGGAAGACGTCGTCGACGCCGACGTCCAGGCCCCGGGCCTGGTAGCGCTGGGCCACGGCGCGGCGGGCGGAGAGTATGCCGCGCGAGTCCGTGTACCCGTGCGCCTGCGGCAGCATCCGGATCATGTCCTGGAGGATCTCCTCCGGCGCCTCGAAGCCGAAGAGCGCGGGATTGCCGGTGTTCAGGCGCAGCACGCTGTGGCCGGCCTCCTCCAGCGCGTTGGCGTGCTCGATGACCGGGCCGCGGATCTCGTAACAGACCTCGCTGAGCTTGCTCGACTGCCGGAACTCCATGCGCCGCTTCCCCTCCGCTGTCCGCTGTTGCTTGGTTTTACCAAGTGGAAGCTTGGAAAGTCCAATGACATGTCTAGACTGCGTCGCATGTCACCTCGTCGAAGCTACGACCAGTACTGCTCCACGGCCCGGGCCCTCGACGCCGTCGGCGACCGCTGGACCCTCCTGATCGTCCGCGAGCTGCTCGCCGGTCCGCGTCGCTACACCGACCTGCACGCGGACCTGCCGGGCGTGAGTACGGACGTCCTGGCCTCCCGGCTGAAGGACATGGAGCGCGACGGGCTGACCACGCGGCGCCGGCTGCCGCCGCCGGGGGCCGCGTACGTATACGAACTCACGGGCCGTGGAAGAGAGTTGCTGCCCGTGCTGCAGGCGCTCGACGCGTGGGGCGCGCCCGAGCTGGCGGAGCGCCGGCCGACGGACGCGGTGCGCGCGCACTGGTTCGCGCTGCCGCTGCTGCGCTCGCTGGAGGGGGAGGGCCTGGTCGACGTCCGGCTCGACGAGGGGGCGTTCCACCTGTGGCTCGGCACCGAGGACGGCCCCGTGTACGGCGACGGACCCGCGCCCGGGGAGCCCGACGCCCGGCTGACCCTCGACGCTGAGACCTGCACCGCCCTGGGCCGGGGCTCCCTGACGTTCCCTCAGGCCGTACGGGAGGGACGCGTCGAGGTGACGGGGGACGGCACGCTCGCCAAGGCGCTGCGCGGGGACTGACGGGGACCGGACGTGCCCGAGTGGCCGAGGACGGGGAGAGGGTGCCCGCCGCGCGGGACGTTTCCATCAGGTTCGAAATGATTGCGGTGGGCCGCCCGGCGCCGCGAACCTGCGGCCCGGACCCCATGCGCTGTCCTTGCGCCGACCGCCGGTCCGGGGAGGGGCCCGCCGGGCCGGAGGGGGCGCGGCGGGCCTTGGTCTTGCCGCCTTCCGGATCAGACGCCCGGCGGCACCCGCGACGGCCGGCCCGAGCCGCGGGTCAGCGCGTACCCGCCGATGCCCGCCAGCGCCGCGAGGACGCCCCCGATCGCGGTCCACACCCACCGGTCGGACCACCAGCCGGAGGCCCAGCCGTCGCCCGGTGCGAGCGAGGACAGCGTGGCCGCCTCCGAGTCGGCGGACTCCTGCGAGACGGCGATCCCCGGCACCAGCGGCTGCGCCAGCGAACCGTCCACCGCCGCCGAGCCGCCGATGTCCTTGGAGTCCACCACGACCTCGGCGTCCACCGGCGTTCCGAGGTCGGCCGCGCCCAGGCCCACGGCGGTCAGCCGGATGTAGTAGGTGCCCGGCAGCGGATCGTCGGCCCACGGCTCCGACCAGGCGCGGACCGTGCGCAGCGTGCAGGACAGGTCCACGGCGGCGGCGTCCTGGGCGGCCGTACGTGTCTGCGCCCCGTACTGGCACGCCTGGCGGCGCCGCAGCCCGTCGTAGACGTCGAGCTGCCATGTCTGCGTCCCGCTCCGGGACGACGACGACAGCTTCACGGTCGCCTTGACGGTGGGCCGCTGCCCGGCGTCCGCGGGGAACGACCAGTACAGGTAGTCACCCGTCGAGGCGCTCGCCGTGGCCTGCTGACCCTGCTGGACCTCCACCGCCGTGCGGAACGACGTACCCGCCGAGGTGGGCGCGGTGCTGTCGCCGGACGGGCTCGCGGAGGGCGAGGAGTCGGCGGCGGCCGGGGACACGGCGGCGCCCAGCAGCGCGGCCGCGGCGATCAGTACTCGTGCGATACGCATCAGTTGGTCCTCCAGACCGCGACCCGCCAGCGTGACACCCATCCCCACAGCAGCCCCGCGAGGAACCCGGCCACCACGAGGGCGCCGAGCAGCCACCAGCCGCGCCCGAGGCCGAAGGACGCCACGTCGCCCGCCGGGTCGGGACCGTCGACCACGTCGACCGTCAGCTCCAGGGGCAGCCCCGGCGTGGCCTTCACACCGGCCGCCGGGGAGAAGGAGTTGGCGACCTGCAGGCACACCGTCTCGGCGGGCGCGTTCTCGTCGTCGCTCTCCGCCTTCGGATAGCGCAGGCCCGTCGACAGGACGTCCGTGCGGCCCGAGCCGGTCGCCTCGCCGCGCACGATCTCACGCCCGTGCACGGTGACCGCCCGCAGCGTCACCCCGTAGTCCCGGGCCACCTGCCGGTCGTCGGAGACGCTCACCGAGGCCCGCAGCTCCTGGCCCGGGCGCACGTCGACGCGATAGAAGCGGTGCTGTCCGAACTCCTCGCGGTCCGTGTACAGACCCGACTTCAGCGCCGGCGCGGTCGCACACCGGTCGGTGCCGTCCACGGCGACCGGCGTGACCGTCTTGTCCGCCGTGCGGTCCACCAACTGGTTGACCTTGTCGGACAGTTGCTCCTTGTGCTGCACCGATGTGTAGGTCCCGCCGGTCGCCTCGGCGATGCAGCTCAGCTGCCTGCTCAGCTTGGCGTTCGGGACGAGGCCCAGCGTGTCGATGGTCAGCCCGATCCCCTTGGCCGCGATCTCCCGGGCCACCTCGCACGGGTCCAGCGGCGCGCAGGTGTCCTCGCCGTCGCTGATGAGGACGATGCGGCGCGATCCGTTGCCGCCGTCGAGGTCGTCCGCCGCCTTCAGCAGGGCGGGGCCGATCGGCGTCCAGCCGGTGGGCTGGAGCGTCGCGACGGCCGTCTTGGCCTGGGTCCGGTTCAGCGGTCCCACCGGGTAGAGCTGCGCGGTGTCCTTGCAGCCCGTCTTGCGGTCGTTGCCGGGGTAGTTGGCGCCCAGCGTCCGGATGCCGAGCTGCACCTCCTCCGGCGTCGCGTCCAGTACCTCGTTGAACGCCTGCTTCGCCGCGGCCATCCGGGAGCCGCCGTCTATGTCCCGTGCCCGCATCGAACCGCTGACGTCGAGGACGAGATCCACCTTGGGGGCGTCCTGGGCTGTCGTCTCGTCGGCGACGGCGCCGGTCGGGACCGCGATCCCCGCCGCCAGGGCGGCGATCAGGGCGCAGGCGCCCGCCGCCAGCCGTTTTCTTGTGATCATCGGCGGATCTTATTGACCGGAGGGGGAGTGCTTCAAAACGATCTCATGGCTCAGCGGGGGCGAACGCGCAATCGAGCGGGTTGGGCAGCCGCGCCCAGAGGTCGCCGGGCCGCCCGGGGGACAGCCGCATCAGCGTCAACGCCTTGGCGGGCAGGGGCTCTTCACACAGCGCCAGGACATCCGGGGTGCGGGGCAGATCCCGTACGGCGGTCTCCAGGGCCGCCCGCAGCGCCGGTCCCGAACCCGCCGCCGAGGCCAGCGCACCCGCCACCAGCGAGCCGAACAGCTTGCGGCGCAGGGCCCGTTCGTCGTCCGTGACCATCCGGCCCGCTACGTCCGGGGCCTTGATGCCGTGCCGGGCCAGCCGGGCCGGGCTCACCCGGATGTCCGCGAGGTCGCGGTAGACCAGCCGCAGCGGTTCACCCGACGAGGAGAGCACCACCAGGAGGTTCTGGCCGTGCGCCTCCAGCGCCACACCCAGATCCAGCAGCCGCAGGCCGGTGGCGAGGGCGAGACGCGCGAGGGAGCCGAGCCAGGAGGCGGACGCGGGCAGACCGGTGAGCGGCAGGGCGGCCACCGGGACGACCCGCTCGCCGGTCGCCGCGACCGCGTACACGTCCGGCGGCTCCCGCAGCACCGCGGCGAGATCGGGGGTGTGGGCGCTGACCGCCCCCAGGGTGCGGGTGATGTGCAGCAGACCGCCGGTGCGCGCGGCGATCGAGGTGAGGAAGCCGGACAGCACGGCCGACGTCCGGACCGAGCCGACCGAGATGTCCCGCACGGAGGACGTCAGCCGGGCGCTGACCGCGGTCTTCACATGCGGGCCGCCCTCGGGCAGGGCGAGCGTCCGCAGGGACATCAGCGGACGGGCCACAGGGCCGTCCTGGGACGGCACGGCGAGCACGTGCGCCGTCTGCCAGGGGTGGACCGGGATCAGTGGGCGCGCGCCGTCCCACAGCCACGCCGGCCACTCGCCCCGCACCAGACAGTCGTCCACGGCGACCAGACCGAGACGCACCAGCGGCCGGTGTTCCGGTCCGTACGCGAGCTGCTCGGCCACCGAGAAGCCGGGCCGCGAGCGGCAGTTGGGGTGGAACGGGTGCCCGTCCACCACCCGCTGCTCCCACTCCCAGCTCGCCGCCGGTTGCGGCGCGGCCATCGGCCGGCCCGCCCGGGACAGCGCCAACGAGGCGGTGCCGTGGTCGAGTTCCGCGGCGAACACATCACCGTGCGGGACCCCGAGGGCGGCCATCAGCGCGGCAGGACGGTGGTGGGCCCGGCCGTCGAGCAGCACCTCGGTGACGTGCGCGGCGGTCGTGTACGGGTCCGCGGGCGGGCCGTGCAGCAGGCGCCCGTCGGCCAGGCGGACGGTGAGTCCGCCGCGCGTCGGCTCCCGGCGCGCGACCCACGGCAGCGGCTCATGGGCCAGCCCCCGCCACAGGCGCGACAGGACGGCGGCCCGGGCGCCGGGCAGCGCGGCCTCGTACGCCCCCGCCAGATCGGGCCGCACGACGGCCAGCTCGTCGGCGACGGCCGCCTCCGCGGAAGGGGAAGGGTGCACGGTCGGACTCCTCGCGACGGGGTGGCACGGCGTGGCGGGGGAACCACTGTGGACATACTGATCGCCAGTGCACCGTACGGAACGAATGGATCCCATGGAGCCCATGTCCCCGGACGGCGTCTGCGAGCGCGCCGACGCCCATGCGGCGGCACCGCTGCTCAACTGCCTGCTGCGGGAGGCCGCGGAACCGGCCGGCGAGCAGGGCGTGCACCGCCTGCGGGCCGGCGGCCGGCTGCTGCGCGTGCGCGGCGACCGCCGGCCCCGCGACCCCGAGGTGTTCGCCCGCGGGGCCTGGCACCCGCTCAGCCACGCCGAACTGGTCAAGCTCACCGCCGAGGAACTGTGCCGCGCCACCGGGGTGTCCAACCTCGAACTGCCCGGCGAGATGCTCGACAGCCGGGACGCGGTGGCCGCGATCCTGGCCGCCCGCGCCCGCGCGACGGCGCCCGACGACCCGTATCTGCGCTCGGAGCAGTCCCTCGTCACCGGGCACCCCCGCCACCCCGCGCCCAAGGCGCGCGGCGGCGGCCCGGTCGCCGACTGGCTGCCGTACGCGCCCGAGGCGTACGCCCGCTTCCCGCTGGCCCTGCTGGGAGTGCGCGCGGACGCGGTCCTGGAGGAGGGCGACACCGCGGCGCTGGACGCGCTCGGCACGGCCCCGCCCGGCTACCGGCTGCTGCCCGTACACCCCTGGCAGCTCGCCCTGGTCGGCTCCCGGCCGCCCATCCGCGAGGCGTTCCAGGACGGGCGCCTGGTGCGGCTCGGCGACACCCCGTGGCCCGTTTGGCCCACGGCGGCGATCCGCACGGTGTACGCCCCCGACGGCGACCTGTTCCTCAAGTTCAGCCTCGATGTGCGGATCACCAACGACATCCGCCGGCTCTGGCGTCACGACCTGCTGGCGCTGCGCCGCACGGACACGGCGGTGGCGTCCGCGTTCGCGGCGCTGCCGGGCCCGGCGGCCTGGCTGAGCGACCGCGGCTACCGCACGGCCGGGTTCGCCTTCGAGGAACTGGCCGTCCTGGTACGCGACGGAGTGCGCGGGCACCTCCTGCCCGGCACCACCCCGCTGCTGGCCGCCGCCCTCGTGGAGGGCTTCGAGGGCAGCCCCCTCGACACGCTCACCGACCCGGGCCCCTGGTGGACGGCGTATCTGCGCCAGCTCGTCCCGCCGGCGCTGGAGGCGTTCGAGCGGCACGGCGTCGTCCTGGAGGCCCACCTGCAGAACACGCTGGTCGCGGTGGACGCCGCCGGCCTGCCCGTCCAGGCGCTGTTCAGGGACGCGGAGGGCGTGAAGCTGCTGACGGACGTGTCCCGCCCGGCGGGCTGGGAGCGGCTCGTGTACTGCCTCGTCGTCAACAACCTCACCGAGGTGGCCGCGCTGCTGGCGGAGCGCCACCCCGGCTGGAACCCCTGGCCGACCGCCCGCGCGGAACTGGCCCGCCACCCCGTCCCCGAGATCCCCGCGCTGCTGGCCTCGCCCACCCTGCCCGGCAAGACGAACCTCCTGCTGCGCTGGACGGGCGCGGACGGCGCCGACGCGCGCTATCTGCCGCTGCCCAATCCGCTGGCCCGTCGGTGACCGTCCGCCATCAGGGAGGTGCACTCCGTGATCGGTGCACTCCGGCGGGCGTTCCGGTGCCGAGAGCGCCGGAGCGCGCCCGCCCGCGGCGGCTTCGCCAGTGGCTGGAATCACGTCCTCGCGGCGCACCGGGCGGCTGGGGTTGTATACCCCAGGGGGTATACATTGGCATCATCCTCAATACCCCCCAGGGTATGTGTCGCGGGCCTGGTGATCCGCCCGCGTCCCGTAACCGAATGAAGGAAATGCCATGCTTCAGACGATGTCACCCATGCTCAAGAGGGTCCTCCTGCCGCTCGTTCTGCTCACGAGCCTTCTCGCCGTGACCATCGGCGCCAACGCTCCGCAGGCCGCCGCGGCGACGAGTACGTCCGACGCCGTGGTCTACGTGGGTGACCAGTTCGCCTCCACCTACGAGCAGTCCCTCAACGGAGTCCTCTACACCGAGGACGCGATCGGCACCATGGCGAACAGGATCCTGTGGACCGAGAGCGAGATCGGGACCATGGCCGACCGCATCGTCTACGTCACCGAAATCTCGCAGGACAACACCATCAAGGTCATCTACTACGCGTACAACGTCGTGCTGACCGGCATGGAGAACGGCGGCTACCTCTACCAGCTCTCGGTGGTACCGGTCTTCGCGCTGCCCACCGGCTGGTGACACCCCGGGAGCGGCCCTGCCCCGGCCCCTGGCCGGCCGGCGGCGACCGCCCCTGGGCCGACGGCATCGGGAGTGTTCCCGGTGCCGTCGCACCCGCCCGGTCCGGCAGGGGACGGGCAGTGTGCCGACGCCGTCTCCGGCCCCGTCACCCGAGGTGACGCGGCAGCCGGCGGAGGGACCGCCGCGGCGTTCAGGACGATGTGACGCGCGCCTGGAGCCGGACCAGTCCGGCCACGCCGAACTGCAGGGCCACCGGCAGCGTGTGCCCGGCGGTGACGCCCCGCACGTGGTGCAGCAGGACGCGCGGACCGCTGCCGCCGAAGGTGACGGTGGTGCCGCTCAGCAGCAGGATGCCGGCGGTGGACAGCGAGCCGTTGCCCTCGGCGGACCTTCCCCCGGCCAGCACCCCCCGTCCGCCGTCCGGGGTCGCGACCATGCCGAGATGTTCGGGGACGCCGTCCTCGTTGCGCACGCTCATGCTGAGTGAGCCGTCACCCGCACGATCGAGGTGCGCGACGGCATCCGTGATCGTCAGGTCGACGTCGGCGACGTCCACATGGGCCCGCCCTGGGATGCCCGGACCGCCGGTCGGCGCGGAAGCAGGGGTGGCGCGGTGGGAGTCGGGGCTGTTCGCGCAGCCCGAGGCCAGGACGGCGAGTGCCACGGACAGGGATGCCGCCAGGAGTGTACGGAGATGCCGGGTTGTGCCTGCCATCCCAGCAGTATGCCGATGCCGCTCCGCGGAGGTTCCGCCGCCCCCCTCCGTGCGCGTCCCATCACGGCGCAGATGCCTCGGACCCCGCCACGAGACGCCCGGCCGGCCGGGCCCGGCCGCGGAGGAGACGGCCACCGTGCCCCGCGCCGGGCCCATCGGTACGGCAGGGATGCGTCTCGACAGGGCGGCCTGTGGGCCCGCCGGATCGCACCCCTGCCGATCGGCTCACTGCCGGGGGGACGGGGCAGACGTGGAGGGGAGGGACTCGGCCGTCAGCGCGCGGAGTTCCTCGAGGTCGTACTCGGCGCGGTGCGGCGTGCCGTGACGTGTCAGCTTTCCGCGGCTGGCCCACTTCCTGATGGTTGCCGGAGAGACGCCCATGGCGAGGGCGGCCAGCTCGGTGGGGACGGTGCGCGGCCTGGACGGTTTGCCGGGAGAGACACTGGCGTTCACGGGCGGGCTCCTTCGGCGGCGAGCGGGAGAGAGCCGTTCTGGGACATCGTGGTGGGGAAGCGGCCCATGAAGCGCAGCCACTCACGGGGTGGCAGCGCGTGCCCGGACTCGCAGACGATCTGCCGGGGAGGTTGGCCGGAGTCCGTGCGGGTGACGACCTCCAGCGTGCTGGAGCAGCCGGGCTCGGGGCAGCGGCCGATGGGCGTGCGCTGGACGGCTCCGGGCCCGAGCACGGTGTTGCACGATTCGAGCAGGCGGCTGATCTCGTCGTTGAAGTCAGCGGCTGCCGGGTGTGCTGCGAGCCAGTCGACGTGACGGCTGAGGAAGTGCACGAGACAGGCCACTTCGCACCGGTCGGGCTTCGGAGACCGCGCTTCGTCGACGACCAGTCGCGCCCAAGAGGCCAGTGTCTCCGCTATCTGTGCGCGCAGGGCCACGATTCTCTCATCGAGGACGATGCCCTTCGCCGGTCTGTTGCCGCTGACCCGCACGCGTGGGCGGGGTGCCGTGGACGCGAGCGCGTGGTCGCTCTCGCGGTAGGCGGCGAGCAGCTTGTGCAGGTCGGCTCGGAGGACTTCCACGCAGCTCGGGCACAGCCGGGTCGTGACGGATCCGGGCCGTGGGTCGGTATGCGAACGCTGGCAGCGGGAGGAGACGCAGGTGCGCGATGCTGAGCCATAAGCGGGCCGACGGAGTCGATCGGCCGGCAGTCCGCTGTATGGCCTGGACTTCTCTAGCGACATAGAGCCCCCGGTCGTGATGTATGGAGAGATATCCGATCTGCGATGTTCGTCGGTCGCGGCGATGTCGCGCTGTGGCAAGAGCCGCGACCGGGCTGACGGTTGTCATTGTTGACATTTGGCGTTGCAACCCTCAACAGGGCCAAGAGCAGAGTTGTGTCAGAACTCTGTGCAAACCGTGTGCCTGGGTAAGGGTTTGTTCATGACTTCGCAAAGTCCGTCGCCGGGTGATGGGTGCCTCACGCGCGGAGTGGCAGGTCAGGACGGGCTTGAGAACCGGTCAACCGGCTTGTATCGTCGAAAAACAGTTCAGAGAACGGGTTGGTCAGTACTGAGCGGGAGCCATACACCGTTGACATGCTCTGCGGGGGAAGAGGCGTCTAGACCATGAACGTTCTGATCGTCGACGACGATGACGAGGCGGCTCGGCAGCTCGATCGGGCTCTGACAAGCCATGGATACAAGACGGAGCGGGTCAGCACCGGGGCAGCGGCCCTGCGGCAGCTGCCGGGCATGACTCTGGTGCTGTTGGATCTCAGCTTGCCGGACCTCGCAGGACACGAGGTCTGCCGACGCATCCGAGAGAACTCCTGTGTCCCAGTCATCGCGTTGAGCGATCAAGGTAACGAACTCGACCGGGTCATCACCCTCCACATGGGGGCGGACGATATTGTACACAAGTCGCACGGCCAGTACGAGTTGATGGCCCGCATCCAGGCCGTGCTGCGGCGCAGCGCGCAGTGCAGGCTCCACTTCGCCGCGCATTGCGCTTTGAAGCGGTCCACGATGGACCTGACGTCGGCGTGGGCGCTGTTGCCGGCGCGGGCGGCCACTGCGGGATCGCTCCGGGTCGGAGAGTTGCGCCTGGATCCGGCCGCGCGCCTGGTCCTCCTGCGGGAGAAGGAAGTACGCGTCACTCCCAAGGAGTTCGAGCTGCTGGCCGTGCTGATGGAAAACCCCGGTGTGGTGATGGAACGCCGGGACATCATGTCACGGGTATGGGGTGAGAACTGGTTCGGCTCCACCCGCACCCTCGATGTCCATGTGGGGTCCCTGCGCAGCAAGCTGGGCAGTTCGGAGTGGATCCAGACGGTGCGCGGCATCGGGTACAAGCTGAACGCCCCCGCGTTCAGGACCGCGTGAGTTCTGGACCGCGCCCCGATCCGGTGTGCGGTCCACCCGCTTTCCGGTGCCGGGGCGGTGGTTCGGGAAGCAAACAGAACCGACTCAGGCTTCCAGAAGGTCGACGAGATGCCGTCTGTACCATCCCGAGCACTCCGCGAACCGAGCTTTGAAACCCGCTCCGCAAGCCACTTCGGTATGGCGCCAGATCCGACTCGTGTCGTACCAGTGGTCCTGGGTGAGCAGGTCGTACTGGTGCGCGGAGAGCGCGGGCAGAGCCTGTGTGGTGAGCAGGCGGTGCTCCGCCGCCGAGAGGGAGTCCTCCGGCTGGGGCAGCCCCAGCCACCGGCACACGGTGGATGCCAGCGCCCGCATGGATTCGGGCCGGGGGTGGGCCACATGGTAGACGTGCCCCGCCGCGGGAGGCCGCTCTCCGTCGACCAGCGCGGCGACCACTCGCCCGAGGTCGTTCGCGTGCAGGACCGAGCTGTGCGGGGACAGCCCCCGCGGCCACATGGGCACCCGGTGGAGAAGCCTGGCCATGGTGGGGATGAACCACCGGTCGCCGGGCCCGTAGATCAGGTGTGGACGCAGGACGACCCCCCCGGCCCGGCGAACCGCGTGTTCCGCCTCGAGCCGCGACGCGCTGGCGGCCGACTGCGGCGCCGGCACCGCTTCCATCTCGGTCAGGCCGCGGTGAGGGCCGAAACCGTAGACCGCGGCCGTACTGATGTAGACGAAGCGGCGGACGTCCGCCCGGCCGGACTCCTCGAGCAGGGCCAGTGTGCCGAGGTGGTTGACCTCGCGGCAGTGGCGCGGTTCACCGCCCACGTAGGAGGCGGCGTGCACCACCGTGGTCAGGCCGGAGCAGACTCCTTGCAGCGTACGGGGATCGGAGAGGTCGCCGATCACGTACTGGACCCGGTCGTTCCGCTGAGCGGGTGGCGGCGGGTGGCGGCACAGGACCTTGACGACCGGAGGCGCGATGCCGTCGCAGGGACCGTCGAGAAGCGCCTCCACGACGGCGCGGCCGATGAATCCCGTTCCGCCCACCACCATCACCCCCGCCCCGGTGGGGTGCCGTGGGTGCCGCGAAGGCGCGGAGCCTTTCACTGCGCCCGGCCGTCGAACACGGTCACCCGGCAGGATCCGACGAGGGACCCGGCCTGGTGGAATGTGACGGTCAGGACGTGCAGCCCGGGCGTGACCTCTTCCGGGGCGGTGGGCGACACGACGCACGGGGCGTCGAACTCGATGTACCGCAGGAAGTCGGCCGAGCAGGCGAGGAGCAGGCCGCCTGGGATGCCGACGGTGAGTATCGCGGCCTGGCGCGCGGCCTCCATGACCACCATCCCGGGGACGTGGTCGACAGGATGGTCGAAGAGTATGGGATGTGAGGCGTCGAAGCGCAGGATGCAGGTCCCGTCATCGAGAGGCGGGCTGAGTACGACGTCGGAGGCGCTGCTCCTGCCCACCAGCTCGGGCTGTACCGGTTCGGGCATGTCGGGGGAGGGGACGGCGCCGAGGCGGTGGGCACGCAACCGCTTGTAGACCGCCGGGGTCACGCAGTTCGCGACGGAGTCCCCGATGCCGATGCGCTCCCCGTCGCGGTAGGCGTCGATCGAGCAGGCGAAGGAGGAGACGTTCCCTCTGCGCCGCACGACGTTGTGCAAGGACACTTCGAGAATCACATGGGCGGGCTGGTCGGCGATGCGCGCGCCGTCCGCGAGGATCGCGAACGAGTGAGCGACGGTCAGGAAGCTGTGCCCGATGGGAACGGCCAGCGTCTGGTGGGCGAGGAGCACGCAGGCTTGGCGGATCGTCTCCGCGAAGATCATGGGATCGTGCCAGCGGCCCGCGACCGGACCGTAATAGCTGTGCCCGCGCGGCCACTGGGCACCGACCTGATGGCCCCCGCCTCCACTGTGTCTGACCCCCGTCACCAGCACTTCGGACACGGCGGCCCGGTGGACGAGAGCGCGGGGAACGGTCTGCTGGAAGAGCTCCGGGCTGCCGCATCTCTCAGTGACGTCCCGTTGATCCGCAGGCTGAAGTGCATTCATTCCCAGTCCCCACTCTAGGAGGCGCACTAACCAATGAAGGCGGAGGAGCAGGACATCACGCGGCCCGTTTCCGCATGCCTGCGGTGCCCGGAGCCGAGCGTACCAGCTGACTGGTTTTTTTCAGCTGGGGGATCTGCTACGTAGAGTTGCCCGGCAGGGTGTATGACCGATACCGAGCGGGTACAGTGCGGCGCTGCCCGGGGCGGGGAGGGAGATCGGTGATGGCGAGGGTGAGACAGGAGCGGGCCGTAGCGACACGGCAGGCCATTCTCGACGGCGCCGCGGTCGTTTTCGACAGCATGGGGTTCGGCAGCACCAGTCTGACCGACATCGTGCGTCAGGCCGGGGTGACCAAAGGAGCTCTGTACTTTCACTTCCCGTCCAAGGAGTCCCTCGCGCAGGCCCTTGTCCAGGAGCAGTTCGTGGCCGTGACCTCTCCGTCGGAGTCCGAGGGGTTCGGCGTGCAGAGCGTCATCGACCGCTCTCACTGGCTGGCTGAACAGCTGTGCGTGAACGTTCGGGTCAGGGCCGGTATCCGACTGGTCCTCGAGCACGGTCTTGCGGGAGACGGCGACGCCGCTCCTTACGACCAGTGGATCGAGCAGGTGCGGGAGGCCCTGGCGTTCGCGCAGGGGCGGGGGGATGTGAAGCCGGAGGTCGACATCGCCGATCTCGCGGTCCACCTGATCGGGGCGTTCACGGGAATCCAGATCACCTCGCAGGTCCGAACCGGGCGCGCTGACATCCACGACCGGGTTGCCGACCTCTGGAGGTTCCTGTTGCCGTCGATCATCCCGGCGCGCCGACTCGGACGGTTCGATCCGAGGGGCTCGGGTGCGCTGCGGGCGGAATCGGCGGCCGGTGCCGACTGATCCGGCCGAGGGGCGGCCCGTGCGTCCGTGAGCCGGCGTGATGGCCGCGGCTGGACCATGACTCGCCTCTTCGGGCAGCCGCCCGGACGGGTGCGCGGGGGCCCGGCGTGGTGCGGCCGGATGCGCAAGCCCTCCACAGCACGGAGATGTGCGGGGGCTGTCCTCCTGAGAGGACGCGCTGCCGGGCATCTTCCGCGGCCCGGCGGCGGTGCCGCTTTCAGACGGTCCGTCAGGGACCGTACGCCTCGGGCAGGTCAGGCCACGGTACGCCGGTACGGCCCCGGCACTGCTCCACCCGATCCCGACAGGAGCCGTCAGGGGCACCCTGCTAGGGGGTGTTTCGAAAGTCCTGTGTGGTGCCCGCGGTGTCCGGTGCGTGCTCTCGGCGTGCCGGACGAAAGCCCTCGTACTGGACGTACTCGGGGTTTCGGCCGGTGCGGCGAGTGCGGGTGCCCCCTGCTCGAAGAGCCTGGGGGAGCGTGCCGGGCGCCGTGAGTGCTGTGCGGGACTTTCGAAACACCCCCTAGTGGGCGGTCGTCCTGATCAGCCCCATGGTGCCCGCGTCGGTCAGCTGCCACAGCTGGCTGAGCCACGTCTCGACCTCCGACTGGGCGGTTCCCGTCCACACGAGCGCCTCGACGCCGGACACCGCAGCCGTGACCACGGTCCGTGTCAGCACCGTCCGTGTGGCGGGGAGCTCGCCGTTCCGGCCTGCCTCGTCCACGAGATGCCACAGGCGGTCGAGCCAGAGCAGGTAGAAGTTGCGGTGGTCGGCGGCCGTGCGCCTGTCGGCGCGCTCCCTGGTGATCCGGACGCTCGCGCGCATGAACAGGTTCTCGCGCAGTAGCCGGTTGAGCGTATGCGTCACGTCGACGATCACCTGGAGGCAGGACGTCTCGACCGCGCGCCGTTGCGATACGGCCTCTTCCAGCAGTTCGAGGCTCCTCAGCTGGACGGCATCGGCCAATTCGTCCTTTGTCGGGAAGTGGAAGAACAATGCGCCCTTGGTCACACCTGCCGCCTGACTGACATTGGCCAGGGTCGCTTTGGTGAAGCCGTGCGTCGCGAACTGCTCAGCGGCAGATGCCAGTAGGCGCTCCAGTGTGTGACCGGAGCGCTCGTGCTTGCCCATAGTCCCCCTTCGCCTGGTAGGGGTGCTCTGTCTAGGGGTGTCTGTTCAGCTTGATCCGACCCGTTGCCAAAGCTAAAAACCGGTCGATCGGTTTGTCAACCACCCGAACGCGAAGTGGCGAAATGGCGTCCGACTCTGGATGGTGATCACCATCGGTCCGGTCTGGTGGACGTGGTCGACGAGGCCGCCGCACGGTGTGTGCGGGCATCGCGATGCCGATATGCCGATTCGCCCGGGGGGAGATGCCACTGCCGGGCGGCGCGCCGAGAGAGCCTTGACCTGCGGGGTGCGGGCGGGCCGGTGCGTCGGCGCCCCTGCCCGCTGTTGACGGTGCCCGGATGCCGGATGGCGTTCCGCCGGGTGTCCGCCGGGTGGTGCAGCCGGTCAACGGGCCGGAACTCGCGGGTCACGCCGCGCACTTCGACCGGCTGGGGGACCCCCGGCCTCTGGCCGGGCTGCTTGGCGTGCCGCGCCGACGGGAAGAGCGCCGCGGGCCGGGTACCGGAGGGCGAAGCGCATGATGGTTCACACCACCTCGCGGGAGGCGACCGGATGCTGTTCACCGACCGGTGCGAGGTCGCGCTGCGAGCAGAACGCCCCGGCTGGCCGCACGTCAGGTGCCGGACGGGCCGGTACCGGGATCAGCGCACACGGTGCGGGCGACGTGCGGCCGGAGCGTGCCGGTCGGTCGGTCGGGCGGGCGGGTTCACGCCACGCCCACGGAGCGCGTCCTCGGTCCCGCGGTTACCGGGTGAAGCGTTCCTCACCGGCTTCCGCGATGGCGAGGCGGCTGTTCGCCCAAGGGGCATCCGGACTGCACCGCATCACCCGGGCCGGCGGCGTCTCACTCCTCCGCGGAGAGCAACTTGCAGAGCAAGGTGCGGAGTTCATCCTCTCCGCCTGCGCCGAGGGCCGCGCGGGTGTCCGCCTGCATGCGCTCCCCCGTGTCGTACACGGCGGGCAGCAACTCGCGGCCGGGGCCGGTGAGTTCCAGGGCGTATCGGCGGCGGTCGCGCGGGTCCTTCCCGCGGGCCACCAGACCGGCCTGGACCAGATCGTCGACCACCTCGGCCGCGGCCGGTTCCGTGATCGCCAGGTGCTGTGCCAGCCGTTGCTGCGGGCACGGCCCCAGCGTGTCGATCGCGATCAGGGGACCGAAGTGCCGTGCCCGCAGGCCGAGTCCGCCGAGCAGGGCGTCGAAGCTGCGGCGCTGGTGGAGGTGGGCCTGCGCGAGGAGATACTCGATGCTCTGGGTGGCGGGTTGCTCCGTCTCCGGCAGCAGCCTGGCGAGCAGTGTGTACAGCCGCCGCCGTTCGTGTGCCGACAGCGTGGCGGCCGTCCGCGCGTTCCGCTCGGACATCGCCTCGCGCATGTCGTCGAGTGCGGCCCGCCCGGTGTCGGTCAGCCTCAGGACGTACGACCGGCGGTTGGCCGGGTTGCGGGTCCGGGACACATGTCCGAGGTCCTCAAGCCGGTCGATGAGCCGGACCATGACCGTCCGGTTGATGCCGAGGCGCTCCGCGAGGTTCTTCTGCGACCGCGCGTCCTGCTCCGCCAGGGCATCAAGCAGGACGTAATCGCGGGACTGGGGTGCTCCCTCCATCGCGTCCGCGGTGAACTGCGCGAACACGCGGCGCAGCAGATCACCGAAGTATCCGCCTGCCGGAGCGGGCGTGGGTGCGGCCCTGCCCTGGACCTCCGTCGGTCTTATGGCGCTCACCCTGCTGCCTCGTCTCTCCTACGGTGCGACTCAACATAGAGCATATCAAGGGTGATTATTGGCCCAATGATTAGTTGGGACGTTGACGAGTGATGGGCGGCGCCCGCCGGTCGACGGCCTCACCGCGAGGGGGCCGACGCCGAGGGGTCGGGCGCCGGTAGGTCGTTGTGCGGCGATCGCCGCCTGCTCCCGCTCCCCGTGCTGTCCCAGCAGTCGGTGCCCGGCTTCCCGGCCGGGCCTGCCATGACAGCCCGTCACGTCGAACTGGCGTCGAACTGACCTTCTCCGAACTGGTGTTGACGCGAGAAACGCGTGTGTGTCACGCTGCTGGCGGCGCCCCCATGCCCTGAAAGTGTCCGAGTTCAACGCGCATCGACACTTTCTGCGGCTCTTTTGTCGCGCATCGGCGGACGCACCGGTCGCGATCGGACAGCGGCGGCATCACTGAAACAGCTGTCATCAAAGGGCCCCGCTCTTTTCCTGGTTCGAAACGCTCGACCGCAATGACCCCAGAGTGCAGCCGAGTTCCCCTCGGCTGCACTCAGTGCTGTGCGGACCCGGCAGCAGTCCGCCCCGTGACCGAAGGAAGTGGTGTCCAGTGCTTCATTCTGTCGACGCGACCATCAGAAGGGGGAGGCGGATTGCCCGCTGAGAGTCCACTCGATCAGATCGCCGAGCAGGTGCGCACGCTGTCCGATCGCGCCAGTCTGAGCGAGCTCGTCGACCGTTACATGGTCACCCTCGACGAGGGTCCGTTCGACGATGACTGGGCCAAGTCCCTGTTCACCGAGGACATCTCGCTGGTCTTCCCCGTGGGAAGCCATCAGGGAATCGCAGGCGCAGCCGATTTCACACAGAAGATCATGAACCGCTGGGAACGGACCCATCACCACGGTTCCGGGACGGTCATCGAGCTGGACGGCGACCGGGCTTCGATCAGCTGGAGTCTGATCGCCTCCCATGTTCACTTCGGTTCGCCCCGGCCCCCGGCGCCGACGAGCTACTTCCAGTTGGGCGGCAGGTTCGACGGAGTGGCGCAGCGCACACCGCGCGGCTGGCGCATCAAGAGCCTGAAGCTCCGGATCGTGTGGTCCACCGGGGCGGTTCCTTCAGGCGTGACATCGGTCGATGCCACGACGGTCGAAAGCTCGACGGAACATATGACGGTACCTCAGAAGAAAGGAATGGCAGACATGGCCAGCGCTGAGCGGCAGAAGGAAATCGTTGAGGAGATCTTCCGCGAGGGGCTCACCAACGGTGATCTCTCTGTGGCGGACAAACACCTGACCGCGGATTTCAAGAACAACGGCAGCCACGACGACTCCATGCGGGGTCCGGAGGCGTTCAAGCACACCATCCGTATCCAGCAGAGCGCCTTCAGCGACATCAAGTACGAGATTCTGGACTTCGTCTCTCAGGGCGACCGGGCCGCCGCCCGCTGGGTCATGTACGGCAGGCACACCGGCCCGTTCCTCGGTGTCCAGCCGACCGGTCTGGAGGTCGAGCACAACGCGATCATCTGGTTCCGGTTCGAGGGCGAGAAGATCGCGGAGCGCTGGGGGATCGTCGACAACTTCACGACGTACCGCTTCCTGACGTCCGGCGGAAAGCCCGGCGGGCCTCTCACTCCGGGCGGCCCTGGCGCCGGCAAGCCCGGGCCGGCCTGACAAGTCGTCATGTGCCTTAGGGCGCCGGGGCCATGCGGTCCCGGCGCCCTGTACCACTACCGCTTCCAGATCATGGACAAGGAGGGAATCAGTGCCGATCGACAGGCGGGTGGCGCGCTTCAACCGTGCGGTGGCGAACCACTTCGTGGGCCCGGTCCTGAGCCGTATGCCGGGCTTCGGCAAAGTCCACCACCGCGGCCGCAAGTCCGGGCGCGAATACAGCACTCCGGTCAAGCTGTTCCGGCGCGGCGAGGACATCGTGATAACCCTGCCGTACGGGCCCGGTTCCGACTGGGTCAAGAACGTGCTGGCGGCGGGGGGCTGTGACATCACGACCCGCGGACGCCGTATGCACCTGACCAACCCGGTCGTCTTCTCCGACGACGGGCAGACGCGGATGCCCGCGCTCACCCGGCGGATCCTGTCCCGGGTCGGCGCCACCGAGTTCCTCTCCCTGACCTTGTCCGCCGCGCCGACCGCGGCGAAGCGGTAGGCGGATCATGTCCTACCAGCGGATCAGGGTGGTCGTTGTCGTCGGATCCGCCCGTGACGGGCGGCTGGCCCCCGATGTGGCGCGATGGTTCGCGGGGCAGACGGACAAGCGAGACGATCTGGTCACGGACGTCGTCGACCTGTCCGGCACACCCCTGCCGGCCAGTCTCGACCCTGATGTGCCCGAGGCTGTCGCGCTGCGCCCGCGCCTGGCCGCGGCCGACGCTTTCGTGTTCATCGTGCCGGAGTACAACCGCAGCGTGCCGGGTCCCCTGAAGACCCTCATCGACAGCTTCAACTCCGAGTGGGAGGCCAAGCCGGTCGGGTTCGTCGGCTACGGCCTGAGCATGGCAGGTGGGGTGCGCGCGGTGGAACATCTGCGGCAGATCTTCGCCGAGTTCCACTCCATCGGGATGAAGGACACCGTCAGCTTCCCGCGGATCCTGGACCACTACGACTCCGAGGGGCGCTTCCCGGTCGACCCCGAGGGCGCCAACGCCGCCGCCAAGGTCATGCTCGACCAGCTCGTCTGGTGGGCGCGTGCGCTGCGCGACGCGAAGGAGCGGCGGCCGTACGGCGGCTGAAACTGCATCACGCCTGATGTGCGTCCCTACAAGGAGCTGCGATGTCGTCTTCCGCTGCCCCGCTACATGACCTGCTGATCGCCATCCCGACCGTGATCCTGGCCTGCCGAGCGGGAGCGGGACTCTTGCGCAGGGCCGGTCAGCCGCCGGTCGTCGGGGAGATCGCCATCGGGATCGTGCTGGGCCCCTCCCTGCTCGGCTGGATCTGGCCGAGCGCGGAGCACTGGCTCCTCCCGGAGGCGGTGCTGCCGTACATCGAGACGCTGGGCAACATAGGCCTGCTGGCGTTCCTTCTTCTGGCCGGTCTGGAGCTCAACCTGTCCGCGATACGCGGCCACGGCCGTACCGCGGTCGCGGTCGGCCAGATGAGCATCGCACTGCCGCTCGCACTGGGCGCACTGCTTGCATTTGGCATGTACAAGACACTAGCCCCCAAGGGCGTGGGCATGCTGCCCTTTGTGCTGTTCATCGCGCTGGCGATGAGCATCACCGCGTTTCCCGTGCTCGCCCGGATCCTCACCGACCACGGCCTGTACCGGACGTCCGTGGGAACCCTCACGATGACGTGCGCCGCGGTGGGCGACGTGACGGCGTGGTGTCTGCTCGCCGCGGTCGTGGCCGTGGCCACCGGCGGCTCGCCGACCGGGGCCCTCGTGACGGCCGCACTGACCGCCGCGTTCCTGGTCGTGATGGTGTACGTGGTGCGCCCGCTGCTCGCCAGGTGGGCGGCGCGCGCGGAGCGGGGCTCGGACAGCGTTGTGCTGGTCGTGCTCTTCAGTGGGCTGTGTCTGTCGGCGCTGGCCACCGAAGCCATCGGGGTGCATGCGCTGTTCGGAGCCTTCGTCTTCGGCGCCGTCTGCCCGCGCGGTTCCCGTACGATCGAGCGCTCCGCCGCCCGGACGCGGGCCTTCACCATGCCGGTGCTGCTCCCGCTCTTCTTCGTGAGTACCGGTCTGCGTGCCGATCTGGCGCTGCTCGTGGACAACCCCGTCCTCTGGCTGTGGTTCTTGGCGGTCCTCGCCGTGGCGGTGCTCGGTAAATGGGGCGGCAGCACGGGTGCGGCCCGGATGGCGGGCTGGCCATGGCGCGGCGCGATGTCGATCGGTGTGCTGATGAACTGCCGCGGCCTGACCGAACTCGTGGTGCTCGACATCGGCCTCCAACTGGGTGTCATCGGGCCCGATCTGTTCACGGTGCTCGTGCTGATGGCTCTGCTCACCACGGCGGTGACCACCCCTGCCCTCACCTGGTTCCGCCGGTCGGCGAGGGATTCGGACCTCGAGCCGGCGGCGCAGGCGCGCCGGCATCGCCAGGTCACTGGTGCCTCCTGATAGTTCGTAGGTTGTTAGTTGGGTAGTTGATGATTGCCCCCCTGAGCGGTACTGTGAGCGGCAGACGACGGATTCGGGGGCCCTGGGGCCATGCGGATCGGCCCTGACGAATGCTCACCCAGCCCGATGGAGAAGGTGGAAGACCATGAGCGGCAAGCCCTTCAATCTGGACATGACGATGATGTATGCCGTCCACAACGCCTTTCGACGGGATCTGGAGCGACTCGCACGAATAACCGCCCGCACCGACGACGATCCCCGTCACATCCTGCAAACCGCCGTCGGCTGGGAGCTGTTCAAGGCTCATCTGCGTGTGCATCACACCTCCGAGGACGACACCGTGTGGGGCGTCATGGAGCAGGTGCTGGCCGAACGCCCGGACGACCTCGCCCTGATGGGGGAGATGGAGGCGGAACACGCCCTCATCGACCCCCTGTTGAATGCGGTCGACGAGGCGCTGGCCGATCGCGAGTCCGGACCCGAGCGGCTCGGGGGACTCATCGACACTCTCGCCACCAAGGTGGCCTTCCACCTCAAGCACGAGGAGGAGGAGGGCCTGGCACTGATCGACTCGGCTCTGACGGAAGAGCAGTGGCAGCGCTTCGCCGAGGTCCATCGCGACCGGATCGGTCCTGACGTGTCCCGGTACCTGCCGTGGTTGCTGGACAGCCAGCACGAGGAGATGGTCGCCTCCGTCCTCTCGCGCATACCGGAGAAGGCGCGCCTCGCCTACGAGGACGAATGGCGCGAGACCTTCGCCCAGCTGGATCCCTGGGGCGTCACGGAATCACCGGCCAACAACTGAGCGCGCCATCTGAGGAGGACTTTTCATGTCCGCGCACGAACGAACCGAGCCCACGGCGGTGGCCGAAGCGCCGTCGGCCGCCGGCGGCAGGCACGGCCTCGCATTGCTGATCATTGCCACCGCGCAGTGCATGCTCACGCTGGACGGCACGATCATGAACGTCGCCCTGCCCAGCGTGCAGAGGGCACTGCACTTAGCGGTGGCGGATCTGAACTGGGTGATCACCATCTACGCGCTGACCTTCGGCGGACTGCTGCTCGTCGGCGGGCGCGCCGGTGACGTGTTCGGCCGCAGGAAGGTGTTCCGCATAGGGCTGGTCGTCTTCGCCGTCGCCTCGCTCATCGGCGGCCTCGCCACCAGCGGATCCGCACTCATCGCCGCCCGGGCGCTGCAGGGCATCGGTGCCGCGATCATCGCACCCACCGCCTTGTCCCTGTTGGCCACGACATTCCCGCCCGGGCCGGCGCGCAACAAGGCGTTCGGCGTGTACGGGGCGATGGGGGCGCTCGGCTCGGTGCTCGGTCTGCTGCTCGGCGGCTCGCTGACCGAGTACCTCAGCTGGCGCTGGGTTCTGTTCGTCAACGTTCCGATCGCGATCGCCGTGCTGATGGGCACCTCTTCGCTGGTCGAGGGCGAGCGGCAGCGCGTCAAGGTCGACCTGCCCGGCGCGATCGCCGCGACGGCCGCTCTCGGGTCGCTGGTCTACGCGATCAACAGGGCGGCCTCAGAGGGCTGGGGTGACCGTCTCACCGTCGGCTTCCTCGCTGTCGCGGCCGTCCTGATGATCGCCTTCGTGCTCATCCAGCGGGCCAGCGCGGCACCGATGATCCCCTCCAGGGTGCTCAAGGAACGCGGGAGGGTCGGCTCGAACCTCATCATGTTCCTCGCGGGCGCCTGCATGTTCGCCACCTTCTACTTCCTCACCCTGTACATGCAGGTCGTGAAGGGATACTCCCCGATGCAGACCGGACTGGCGTATCTGCCGTTCGCGCTGGGCATCGGCATCGCCGCCGGCGGTATCGGCCCTCAGCTGCTGAGCCGCGTCTCGGAGCGGACGGTCATCGTGCTGGGCCTGCTCCTCGCCACCGTCGGCATGGGCTGGTTCAGCGTGCTCACCCCGCAGTCGAACCTCTTCGCCGCGCTGCTGCCGGCACAGCTGGTCGTGAGCGTGGGCCTCGGTCTCACCTTCGTCACCACCACGATGATCGGGGTGCGGGGGGTCGCTCCGGAGGACACCGGCATCGCCTCCGGTCTCCTCAACACCAGCCAGCAGGTCGGCGGCGCGGTCGGCCTGGCAGTCCTGGCCACGATCGCCTCCACGGTGACCTCCAACGCGGCGAAGGGCGGCGCCCCGACCGCCGCTGACCTGACCGACGGCTACACGGTCGGCTTCGTCGTGGGGGGCGGCTTCTACCTGGCCGCCCTGATCGTCGGTTCACTGACCATCAGGGCCGCGGTGCAACGGCAGCACTGACCTGCCGCCCCCGGAACCGTGATCGGCGCCCGGCGCCCGGCCCGCATCCGCAACCGCGGACGCACGCCGGGCGCCGGGCCCGTGAAAGCGCTGCTCGGGTACGCTTGCGCGGGAGGTATCTCATCTTGCTCAGCGAACACGATCACACCGCCCAGGAACCAATGGGGGAAGTGCCGGGTGTCGCGCTCCCGTCCGAGCTGACGAGCTATATCGGGTATACGCTGCGGCGTGTTTTCGTGCTGCTCGGCACGAGTGCGGGCAGCGATGAAGCCGCCACCCGGAATTTTGTCGTGCTGGACGCGCTGGCCGGTGGGGACTCCTTGTCCCAGCACCACTTGGCCGAACGGCTGGGCATCAATCGGACGATCATGGTGCAGGTCATCGATCGTCTGGAGGGCGACGGCTACGTCACCCGCACCCGGAACCCGGACAACCGGCGGTCGTACGTCCTCTCGCTCACCGCCTCGGGCCGCGACGCCCTGGAGGGCATGCGCCAGTCCGTGGCGGACCGCGACATGAGGCTCACTGCACCGTTGTCCACGCGCGAGCGCACGCGCCTCGATGTGCTCCTGAGCAGACTGCTGCCCACACCGGCACAGCCCATCCCGCGCAGTACCGCATACCTTGTCGCACAGGCACACTACCGGCTGCGCAGAATCGGCGATGACAAGCTCGCCGGCACCGGCCTGCGCGTACGCCATTTCGCTCCGCTTTCGGCGATCAACACCTTCGCTCCCTGCGCCCAGCGGCAATTGGCGGAACATCTGGCAATCACCGAGCCGGCCGCCGCGGTGGTCGTCGACGAACTCGTACGGGCGGGCCTTGTCCGGCGCGGGCGGGATCCGCACGACCGTCGCCGCTACGCCCTGGAACTCACCGGCCGCGGCAGGGAGAGCCTTGCGACGGTGGGGAAAGCGGTCGAGGAGCTCCAGTCCGACGTAGCCGGGATGCTCGGTGCCGGCGGAGATGCGGAGCTGCGGACTTTGCTGTTCAAGCTGCTGGAACACCAACACACGGCGGCAAACGTATAGTTGCGCGTCCTCTCGAATTCCTTGGAATGGTTGACTCGTCGGTGGAAGCCTGTCACGCTTGATCCGTGGCCGAGTCGTGCCCGGAATCAGGAACAGGCATGCGGCGCTGATCCCCGGCCCTGATTTCCGCATCTCTCATCTTCGCTTCCCGGCCAGTTTTCCATACCTCTGTGCCGTGTCGGTCCCATGACCGACACGGCACTTTCCTTTCCATCCCAGGGTGGCACCAGGTCGAGCGAAGCCAACGCAATCTGACCGACAGGAGACTGTTCATGGCGATGAAGATGACCGCTGCAGCGAAGGAAGCCTCTGACGCGAAACCGTGCGACGTCCTCATCCTGGGATCGGGACTCGCCGGCTCGGTGGTCGCCTCGATCCTGGCCCGGAACGGCGCCGACGTAGTGCTCATCGACGCCGGCCAGCACCCCCGATTCGCCATCGGAGAATCCACGACCCCGCAGCTGGTCGAGTGGCTGCACATTCTCAGCGAGCGCTACCAGGTTCCTGAGATCAAGAGCCTGACAAGCGTCGACGCCAGCACACGCGACATCGGCCCGGTCTTCGGCACCAAGATCCACTTCGGTTTCATGCGCCACCAGCCGGGCAAGGAGCCCAACCCCCGGGAAGCCACGCAGTTCGCCATCCCGCGGCTCCTCGCACAGACCAGCCACCTGTTCCGGCAGGACAGCGACTCCTACATGTTCCATGTCGCCATCCGGTACGGGGCGACCGTCCGGCAGAACTGGCGCGCGACCGATCTGGCCTTCGACGACGACGGTGTCACGGTGACCGGGCACACCGGCGAGGCGTTCCGGGCCAAGTACCTCATCGACGCGAGCGGGTTCCGTTCGCCGCTCGCCGAGAAGTTCGATCTGCGCGAGAAACCCGCGCGGTTCAAGCATCACTCGCGCTCGATGTTCACGCACTTCATCGGGGTCAAGCCGTTCGACGAGGTCTGCGGCCACCCGAAGCACCTGCGTCCGCCGGTTGACTGGCACAAGGGCACCATGCACCATCTGATCGAGCGCGGCTGGTTCTGGATCATTCCCTTCGACAGCCACCCGAAGTCGAAGAACCCCCTGTGCAGCGTCGGCCTGCAGCTGGACGAACGCCTCTATCCGAAGCCGACCGACATCACCCCCGAAGAGGAGTTCCAGCGCTACCTGGACATGTACCCGGCGGTGAAGCGGCAGTTCGAAGGCGCGCGCCGGGTCCGGGACTGGGTGTCGACGGACCGGCTGCAGTACTCCTCCAAACAGACCATCGGCGATCGCTGGTGCCTCATGTCCCACGCGGCCGGGTTCATCGACCCGCTCTACTCCCGGGGCCTGTCCAACACCTTCGAGGTGGTCGACGCGCTCAGCTGCCGCCTGATCGACGCGCTCAAGGACGGCGACTTCTCGGCGGAGCGTTTCCGGTACGTCGAGGAGGTGGAGCGGGGCCTGCTGCACTTCAACGACGAACTGGTCAACAGCTCTTTCATCGCCTTCAACCACTTCAGGCTGTGGAACGCGGTGTTCAGGGTGTGGGGCGCCTTCATCACCCCGGGCGTCATGCGTCTCGCCCGCGCCAGGCTCCGCTACATGGCGGACGGCAACGACTGGCACTTCCGCGACCTTGAGAACGTCCCCTATCCCGGGCTGTGGTGGCCCGAGGGCGAGGCGTTCAAGCACATCCTCGACGTCACCGCGGAGACCTGTGAGAAGTACGAGGTCGGTGAACTCACCGGCGACGAAGCCGCAGACATCATTTTCAAGGTCCTCCAGGAGTCCGACGAGGTCAACCCGGAATTCGGTTGGAAGGACCCGGAGCACCGCTTCGTGGCGCCCCAGAGCGCGACCCTGGCGAAATTCATGTACTGGGCGTCGGTCCAAAGCGGGCCGGAGATGAGGCGCCTGGGCCGCGATCTCGCACGGGAACTCCTCAAGGCCGGCCCCCGCGTCAGGAAGCTGCTGTGAAGCGGCCGTTCAGCCGAGTCCCGCTGCCGAAAGGACGAGAATGACCACCGAGTGGCATTCTGTGCACGAGGGCCAGCAGATCGACTCGCGGACCCTGCGACAGGTGTGTGGGCTCTTTGTGACAGGCGTCACCGTGATCACGACCGGAGTCGACGGTCGTGCCGACGGTGCGACTGTCAACTCGTTCACCTCGGTGTCCTTGGACCCCCCACTGGTCCTCTTCTGTCTGCACCGGCAGTCCCGACTCCACGAGGTGCTCGGGGAGTCGGGTGGTTTCGCGGTCAACTTCCTCTCCGGACAACAGGAATACCTGGCACGGGCGTTTGCCGGCCGGAAGACCGCAGGCTTCTCCGAGGTGGCCCATCACCGGGGCGCGGAAGGCGTTCCCATTCTCAGTGAAGCCCTCGCCTTTCTGGCGTGCAGGATCGTCGACCAATTCCCTGGTGGTGATCACACCATCATCCTGGGCGAGGTAATGGAGCTGGGAATTCCGCGCAGGCATCAGGAACCGCTCATTTTCTTCAGGGGAGCGCTGGGTGCTCTCGAGGAAGAGCAGCTCGGAGTCCATCCGATCCTGGACGGGTGACGGTCCGGTCCGCCGGCCCGGATCTCCGAGAGATCGTTCATCACCATCACAGAAAGGAGCTGCCGTTGTCCGCATTTCCGGACGGCCCCGTTGGGACGTGGACGGGTTCCGTCTTCTACGACGGACTGGTCGACGACTACACGGCCATCTTCGTCGAGGACGGATCGCTGTCACTGGACACGAAGAAGAGCATCGGGACCGGAAGCTGGTCGACGACCGGTCCGGACGCCTTCCACATGACGGTCAAGGAGGTCTTCAAGGGCGAGCAGATCAGCCCGACCGGAAAGTCCGTCGCGTACATACAGATCGAGTTCGACGCGCGACTGTCGGAGTCCGGGTACTCCGGCACAGGCAAGGCGACTGTCTACGGAACGGACGGGTCGGTCGTCTATTCCACCGCTGCGGAGACCAGCGCTCGCCGGAGCAAGTAATCCCCTCGCGGGTTCCGGCCCGCACTCGACACCATTGAAGGAGCAGGACATGCCCGTGCTTGGCGGAATCCACCACGTGAAGCTTCCCGTCAGCGATGTCGCCCGGTCGCTCGAGTGGTACCAGAAGGTCCTCGGCATCGAGACGACGATGGAGTTCAAGGACGACGACGGGGTCCTCCGGGGTCTGGTGAGCAAGGTGCCCGGCGTCGAGACCACGCTCTTCGCGCTCCGTGAGAACCCGGAGGCCGCGGCCGGACTCAAGGACTTCGACCCGATCAGCTTCGGCGTGCAGACCCGTGCCGACGTCGAGGAATGGGCCGCCTACATGGACAAGATCGGCATCGAGCATCCGCCCATCGTCGAAGCCGCCATCGGCTACATCCTCAGGCTCCAGGACCCGGACGGACGCTGGGTGCACATCTACTCCTGGGAAACCCCTGACGGCAGCGACTCCTGAGCGGAAGTACACGTGCTCTTCGCGGTGGCGCCGGGAGGCTCCCGCCGCGAGGAGCCCCCACTCGCTTCCAGGCCCCGTCATGAAAAGGATGCGTCCTGACATGCGCAAGGTGTTGATCGCCAACCGTGGCGAAATCGCTGTCCGTGTCGCCCGGGCCTGCCGT